>JAYKJC010000657.1:0-6728 GCA_035285885.1 Leptolyngbyaceae cyanobacterium
ACCTTCGACACCTTCGAGAAACTGGAAACACCAAATACGCCAACGATCGCCACACTGTCCGACTTTCTCAAGTGTTCACCCACCCAAATCGTTAAAAACGTACTCTATCAGGTGACCTACGATAACGACATGGCGGTGCTCGTGCTGGTCAGCATTCGCGGCGATCAGGATGTAAACGAAACGAAGCTCTACAACGAACTAACGAAAATCGCCCCGACCTACGGCGGAACGAGCGTATTAGCGCTTGATGTTCCCGATGCAGAAGCCCAGAAAAAGTGGGCCACCCAACCCCTCCCATTGGGATACATTGCTCCCGATTTGTCGGATGATTACATTCAAATCCAAAGCACGGAGTCCATGGCAGACACGTTTCTGAGAATGGTGGATCAGACCGCTGTTGACCTAACGAATTTTGTAACGGGTTCCAATGAGTCGGGCTATCACGTGGTGGGAGCCAACTGGGGCGAAGAATTTACGCTGCCGAAGCGAGTCGTTGATGTGCGAACCGCTGTAGCGGGCGATCGCGCTATTCACGATTCTTCTCAAATCCTGCAAACAGCGCGGGGCATTGAAATGGGTCATATCTTCAAGTTAGGCCAAAAATATTCCAGAGCGATGAAAGCCACTTACACCACAGAGCAAGGGGAGGAAAAGCCCCTGGTGATGGGATGTTACGGCATCGGCGTATCTCGCTTAGCGCAAGCAGCAGTCGAGCAGTCCTACGACAAAGACGGCATCATCTGGCCCGTGGCGATCGCCCCTTATCACGCCATCGTCATCATCCCTAACACCGGAGACGAAGCTCAAGTAGCTGCGGCTGAAAAAATTTACGCCGAGTTAAATTCAGCGGGTATCGAGACATTATTAGATGACCGAAATGAACGTGCTGGAGTCAAGTTCAAGGATTCTGAGTTGGTGGGTATTCCCTTCCGAGTGGTGACGGGGCGATCGCTCAAAGATGGCAAAGTCGAAGTCGTGAAGCGTGCCACCAAGGAATCTCAGGACATACCCATTGATGAAGTCATCGATACCCTCAAGAAGTGGATAGATGCATCTTTAACTAAATAGATGAAATTCGTAGAAAAGTGCATTTGGAACATGACTTTTGAAAGGAATGGCAGATTTTTCTGCGTCTAAGAAAAACCTGTCGATTCCTCAGAATGACTTTGGCAAACCAGCTTGCTTCAACACAGCATTCGCTGTATGTCGCGACTTAACTGCATTATCAACAACAAAACTGCATTCTGTTATCAGGCTATACCAAATTTCGTGATCACCTTTGCCTTGTCGTTCGAAGCAACAACCAGCCGTGAGGAGAATTTTTTTCAATTTTGGAGTCAATGACGCAGCCATCTAAGATGCAACCTTAATTTGCTCTTGCCGTTCACTGGTTAATTTGAACGCAATGGGTTCATGATGGTTTTCGGGAATCACTTGATTCAGCACCAACAGTTCGGGGATCATAACGTGGAGCTTCTGGCTAAGAACTTCAATCGTTTCAGCTTCTGTGACTAATCCAGGGACATCATCACTAGTGGCGACCCACACAGATGCTTCTTCGTCCCAAAAGGCGACAACTTGATATGTTGAGGATGACATTATTGATGCCTCAAAAAAAATAGCGCTCACGACTACTCTCTATCCTAAGGTTAATCTAGTCACTACTGTCAGGGGCGATCGCCCACACCCAAAGGAACTCAATGGAAGTCATCACGATCATTTTGTCTACCCTCATGGGGCTGTTTTCTCCTCTCGGAGCGGTCTCCGATGAGGTTGCCGAACAAACCATTCGCAATCAGCTTCACGATGCAGAGGCGATCGCCGTTCGCATTGACAACACCCCCACCTACCAACTGTTGAATGGACAAGTTGATCGAATTCGCATTGCCGGACGGGGTCTTTTTCCTCTAGAGGGCGTGAGAATCGACACCCTTGACATCGAAACTGCTGCAATTGATGTCAATGTCGCAGAACTTCGCCAAGGCGACCTTGCTCTCGATCAGCCACTCCAAGGAGTGGTACACCTTTCATTGACGCTGGAGGATATCAATCAAGCGCTCCAATCATCTACGGTAACGGAAAGCTTGCGGGATATCAGCCTAAATGCACTAGGCGACACTACTATTGGAGGACTCAATCGATCGGATGTGGTTCGTGCGTCTCTCTCCGTCGCTCCCCCCAATCGGCTCCGGCTCTCCGCACTCATTCGAGAACAAGCCACAGGTGAAGAATTAGACATTGTGCTCGAATTCGGACTCCGCTTACTCAATGGATATCAGATTCAAATTGAGTCCCCACAACTCATTGCCAATGAGCAAGCGTTTCCAGATGAACTGCTGAGTTCACTCACAGACGGAGTCACCCAAGCCTTTACACTTCGTAACTTTGAATCCCAGGGCATGACACTTCGTCTCTTAGAATTGAAAATAGATGAAGAGGCCATTCAATTAACTGCATTTGCACGACTGGAACCCTCTTCGACCCTTTTGGATTGACGATTGGATAACGATTTGGGCTGACGCACCATTTTTACGTGACGATGGCACTTTGAGAATCATCGACTTCATCATTTAAAGAATCCACGAAAGTAGTCACATTTTCAGGGAACGTCTACGCTCGAAACGTCGTCGTCAATATTTGCCACCCCCTGAAAAACAAACCTGACCCTTGCTTTATTGCTCAAGATACTTTGAGTTCAAGATACTTTGAGTTCAAGGCAATTGAAGTTCTAGACAAGTTCTAGACAATTTGAGGAGTGAACCACCATTGCCCTCGATTCAACGATTCACCCCTTACGATCGATACTAGAAGACGATATTAGTTAACCGCACTCCTAATTAGTAGACCTGGGAGCACAACCATGCAGGATCAACAGCCATTTGACAACCCCATCCCTGAAAACGAGCACGCTTCTCGTCGCTTCCCGACCAGTGTTGTCGCCGCCTTATCCGCCCTGGTTCTGGCGGCTGGAGTAGGAACCGCCTGGTGGTCGTGGAACAACCTACAAAGCCCATCGGATCAAGCCCCTGTCGATACTGGAGAACTCGCCAATCCAGATACGCCAACCACGACCAATCCTGACCAGACTCCCGGTGCTGTTGACACGAACTCAGCAGCTCAGGTTTATTTGTTAACGGTGGCAGAAGATCGCTTCGAGCTCGCTCCTAGCTCCATCCAGCTTGACACCTCCGCAGAACCCAGCGTAGCCCTGACCACCGCCTTTAAAGAATTGTTGGCAACAGCCCCGAGTGAATCGGGACCGTTTTCTGCCATTCCTGAGAACACCGAGCTCCTTGATCTAACTGTAGAGTCGGACGGTGTGCATGTGGATCTATCCTCTGATTTTCAATTCGGTGGTGGTAGCGCATCAATGATGGGGCGGCTGGCACAGGTGATTTACACAGCCTCTAGCCTAGAACCCACGACTTCAGTCTGGATCTCCGTAGATGGCGAACCCCTCGAAGTTCTTGGCGGAGAAGGACTCATTGTTGATCAACCCATGACTCGCGCTCAATTTGAAGAAAATTTCTCATTGTAGAACTCGTCAAAGTGAAGTTTACTGACGTAGAGAGATAGGCATCAACCCGTGTCCAAGTGACTACCGAGAAAATAAAATCCCAAAAACCCCAGAGAGAGAGAGAGCAAGCTGCGCCCACTGCCCTCTCTTTGGGGTTTATTTTCTCGCTAATCCCAAGCATAGACACGGGTTTTTAAGCGTGTTAATGTCTCATCTGCGCCGAATTGATTACGCCTGATTACTGAGACCATACGCTCTGCAAGGTATGCCCGTACAATTAGTAATGTAGGAAGTTTGTTCTACTAAATAGATTTACCCAGCCCTAGGTTCTGCGGCAGGTTCTGATGATCCTGCCTTTTGCAGCGCTGATGCTCGATCAATTTGGTAGAAATATCCGCGCACTATTTTGATTTTTACGGAAAACGATGGTTCAATATACCCTCGCTCAATGTCCTGAAGTGACGCTCTCGGTCTCAGGCAAAGATTCTAAAAAAGCCCGCGAAAAGGCGATGGATCAGCTCATTGAGTTGATGGATGAGGGACGGCTTCCGGTCGATCTCTCGGATGGATTTAGCCCCCAGCAGCTCATCGAAGTAAAGGCTCAGGATACAGATATGGCAGCAGATGACGAAGAAGCCGTGATTCAAGCGGTGCAAACACTGAATAACTTGGCGAACTTAAAGCTCAAAGCCCAGGACCTGCGAGACGATGCGCTCAAGGTGCGATCGCAAATTGACGTACTCTTCACCGACGAACCCATTTCTGAAGAAGAAGTGGCAGAGCTGAAGGACGGGTTCAAAATTCTCAAAAATTTTGCTCAGGCAAATATTCGGTATCGCGTCGGTCGTGCCGAGGCGGAACAGGCGCGAGAAGTTCTGGATGAGGCGTTGGGGTCGGGGGAGTAGTGCAAAGGTGGAGAGATGATGGGACAAAAGGATGGAGGAATGAAGAGTAGAAGGTGAAGAGGTAGAAGGATGAAACGGTGATGGGGTAGAAACGTAGAAAGCAATAGGGGTGAAGGGTGCTGCCGTCTGGGCTTTTGGTAAATCGGTTTTCAGGTGAAAGTGTGGTGCCAAAACGGGTGCCGATCGATGAGCGTCATCGGGCGATCGCCCAAGAACTCATCGACGTTTTCCAGGCTCATCAGCATAAGACGCAAGGAGAACTAAACCGCCACCTGCAAGACATTGAGGGGGAAGAAACGGACTATCGGTTTAAGCGTGGATTGGCCCATCTATTGAAGGGCGATCGCTTCAGCACCTTTGAAATCGTGAGTCCGCTGGAACCCAGTGATCTACGACAGCGTGTCTTCGCGCTCGCCGCTCAAACCGTTCCCAGCCCCGAAACGGCCTCAACAACCATCCATCAACTGGCAACGGTGCTGAGTGAGGAACTAGAGAAGGAAGTATTGCCTCAGCAAATCCGACAAGGACTGTATGCGGATTTAGCGGAAAACCGAATTCTCGTCAGTTTTGACGCACCGACTCCCGAGGCACTACTTCACCTGTATAACCTGTCGCAAGTTCAGGGCATTTTCTACAAAGCCAGTCACATCATCATCACAGCGCACCGCAATGATCCCGGTGAATACAAGCTGCTTTTTCGATACCTCAAGCTCTTTCGCCTGATGGCATATATCGAGGGCGATGCAGATCACGGCTTCACGATTACCATTGATGGGCCAACGAGTTTATTCAAGCCCAGCACCCGATATGGCCTTGACATCGCTAAATTGATTCCCGCACTGCTCCACGTGACGAAATGGAGTCTCCAGGCGGATTTGCAAATGCGAGACACTTACAGCAATACGACCAAAACGCGACGGTTCACCCTCACCTCAGCGTGCGACCTCGTCTCTCACTATCCACCCGGGAAAACCTACGACAGTATGTTGGAAGAATCCTTTGTCGATCGATGGCGATCGCTCAAAACCAACTGGAAATTAGAACGGGAGGTCGATCTCATCCCGATTCCCGGCAGCGTCATGATTCCCGACTTTCGCATCGTCCATCCTGATGGACGCAACTATCTGCTCGAAATCGTGGGCTACTGGCGGCCTGAGTATCTCCGCAAGAAGTTTTCCCAGGTACGCCAATCCGAACGAGACGACCTAATCCTGGCGGTTTCTGAACGGTTGAATCTGGAGAAAGCAGGGATCAACATCTCAAAAACTCCGGCAAGGGTCGTGTGGTTTAAGCACAAGCTTTCTCCCAAAGCGGTGCTAGAAGCGATTGAAAATCCGGACTAGCCCACCAGTAATCCATATCGGGGCTTGAGCCAGATTGTGCATCACTTACTTGTCAAGGCGCATGAATGGTGTCAAATCACGAACATAAGCTCGTCCATTCAAAGGGTTAACTTCAATCACTTGAGGAAAAGGTCCTGGGAAGGGAACGCCACCGACAATCTGCTCAAGTTGCTCGTCAGAGAGTTCACCTTCAGTGGAGAGATAATGAATAATTGGATGTAAGGGGGAGTTGTGGCGAGTGTAGCACATTGGAAGACGATCCTGTTCAAGGGAGATGTTTCTGTAAAGGAGACTACATTTCACTCGAAATTAAATTCTTCCAATATTTCGTGTTTATCAACACAAAATAAATGTGATCGAGATAACACATCAACCCTCTTCATGAGATCCGCCAAGTTGCTTAAAGGATTACAAGATTTGGCTCTACTCGTTGAGCCGACCGACAAAACATCCTCGAAGACAGAAATTTACAAACAAAAAGAGGGTACGCCAAGCGCACCCTCTTTTTGTTCTGTATTCCCTATGTAGGAACGTTTAAGGCACCATGATCAATGAGATAGCGTCGCTGCTCCTCGTCAAGCCCCCGAGCATCCGTAAACACTGCTCCAAACACTTGTGATCCCTCAATCAGCGCCCCTTCTAAGTTGGCTCCTTCAAAATTGCTCTGTCGAAGATCGGCTCCCGTCAGGTCTGCGCCTTGTAAATCTGAATCTTCCAACATCGTTCCAAACAACGAAGCGTCAGAGAATTTGGCTCGTTGTAACTTAGTCTGCGATAAAGCAGCCCAGTCTAGCTGAGCCTCAAAAAACAAAGCGTCTTGCAACTGAGCGCCTCGAAAACACGCATTGAGCAAATTAGCCTGCGTAAAATTGGCTCCAGTTAATATTGCATTCCCAACGGATGCGAATTCTAAATCTGCCCGGTCAAATGATGCACCAACGGCATGCATCTCACTCAGACATG
>JAYKJC010000658.1:0-5662 GCA_035285885.1 Leptolyngbyaceae cyanobacterium
CCTCAAACCCTCCTCCTCAACCACCCTACCCTCACCGCCCTCGCTACCCTCCTGCTACAAACCCTGCCCATTGAGGTAGAAAGAGAGGAAGAGGGAAGAGGGAAGAGAGAAGAGAGAAGAGAGAAGAGGGACGATACCCTTTACCCTGAATCTCTCCCCCCCTCACCCCAAGCCTCTCCGGCAACGCTTCGCGTTTCTGAACCTTCACAGACGCTACCTCCATCCCCATCTACGGCTCCATCCTCCTCCACCGCTCCATCTCTCCAGCCCCCTATCCCCCCCAAACACTACACCTTCGCCCTTCTGCCGGACTACCGACAACTCCAGGAGAAGCTAAACCGCTCTGACGGTCTTAAGAATCCCTTCTTTTCTGTGCATGATGGCATCGCCAGAGATACAACGACCATTCAGGGCAAGACCTGCATCAATTTCTCCAGCTACAACTACCTGGGGCTTTCCGGTGATCCTCGGGTGACGGAAGCGGCGCAACGGGCGATCGCCCAGTACGGTACGTCGGTATCGGCCAGTCGGGTGGTATCGGGTGAGCGGCCCATTCATCGAGAGTTGGAACAGGCGATCGCCCAGTTTCTCGGCACGGAAGACTGCATTGCTTACATCGGCGGTCACGCCACCAACGTCACCACCATTGGCCATTTATTTCAGGAAAAAGACCTGATTCTCTACGATGCCCTCAGCCATAACAGCATCCGCGAAGGGTGCCGCTTGTCGGGAGCCACAACGATTGAGTTTCCCCATAATGATTGGCAAACCCTCGACCAATTGCTAAGCGAATATCGTCACCGCTATGAGAAAGTGTTAGTGGCCATTGAAGGGGTCTACAGCACAGATGGCGATCTTGCGCCCTTACCTGAAATGGTTCAGGTCAAGGCCAAGCACAAAGCCTTCTTACTCGTAGACGAAGCACACTCCATCGGCGTGCTTGGCCCACGGGGACGAGGCATTGGCGAACATTTTGGCATTGCAGCCCAGGAGGTTGATCTGTGGATGGGCACCCTTAGCAAATCGTTCGCCAGTTGCGGGGGCTACATCGCTGGATGTGC
Source organism: Leptolyngbyaceae cyanobacterium (assembly GCA_035285885.1). GTDB lineage: Bacteria > Cyanobacteriota > Cyanobacteriia > CAKZMO01 > CAKZMO01 > JBCCWF01. The sequence continues at coordinate 1,062 of JAYKJC010000658.1, forward strand.
GGCACTGGTGGAGTATCTCAAGTACTCTGCCCCTGGGTTTGTATTCAGCGTCGGCATGTCTCCGGCGAATGCGGCGGCAGCGCTCGCCTCCTTGCGCATTATCGAAGCTGAGCCCGAACGGGTAACCCAGATGCAGGGGCGATCGCACCAGTTTCTTACCCAGGCCAAAGCCGCCGGACTCAATACGGGAACCAGTCACGACTCCCCCGTGATCCCCATCATTGTTGGAGAACCTCACAAAGCGGTGCAGCTTTCCCATGTGCTCCTCCAACAGGGCATCAATGTGCAGCCGATGGTCTATCCCTCTGTACCGTATAACTCAGCACGATTGCGCTTTTTCCTGAGCTGCCTTCACACAGACGAGCAAATTCAAAAAACGATCCGAGTATTAGCGGATGAGCTCCTTATTTTTGATACATTAACGCCTTCTTGATGATACAGTAGCTTCGTTATATTCCTTTTTTAGAGATAATTTCGATGACGATTCAGCCCACCCGGCACTACCGTATTGTGGCCCTCCCCGGTGAAGGCATTGGCCCCGAAGTCGTTGATGCATGCTTAACCATCTTGAACGCCTTAGCCAAGGTCGAGGGATTCTCTCTTACCATTGATCAGGGATGGATTGGAGAACCCGCGCGGCAGCGGTTCGGCGTTCCCCTCCCCAATGCAACTGTAAAGCTTTGTAAAGGATCGGACGGCATTCTCTTTGGTGCGGTCTCCCAGGGAGGTCTCTTAGAACTGCGTCAACAGTTTGACCTGTTTATCAACCTCCGCCCCATTTGCCCATCGCCCAGTCTTCTGGAGGTGTCTCCGATCAAAGCTGAGCGACTGAGGGGCGTCGATATTCTTATCGTTCGAGAACTCGTCAGCGGGATTTACTTTGGCCCATCAGAACGGGGTATCGGTGAGAAGGGAGCCTATGGCAGTCACACCATGCGCTACTGGGACGCAGACATTCGTCGCATTGCTCGGGTCGCCCTCGACTATGCCCAGTCCCGGCGGGGTCACCTGGCGATCGCCCACAAAGAAAATGCCCTGCCTCTGATTCCCTGGACGCGTTTGGTCAATGAAGAAGCCCGGAACTTCCCCTCAGTCACCGTCACCCCCATGCTGGTCGATAATCTGGCGATGCAGCTCGTCATGAATCCCCAGTCCTTTGATGTGATTCTGGCAGGAAATTTGTTTGGCGACATTCTCAGCGATTTGGGAGGCGCACTGGTGGGGTCGCTCGGCATGCTGGGGTCGGCGAGTCTCAATGCGAATGGCTTTGGACTCTATGAAGCTGTCCACGGCACTGCTCCCGATATTGCAGGACAAGGCATTGCCAATCCCCTTGGAACCCTTGCTGCGGCGAGCCTCATGCTAGATCAGTGGGGAGAACATCAGGCGTCTAAGCGACTGCGAGTAATTCAAAATACTCTACTTCTACAGGGCTATCGGACGGCTGATATGTATCCAGATGATCGTCAGGATGACCGTCAGGATGACCGTCAACCGGAGTCTTCTTCTCAAAGTTCTACCCCCAATCGCCAAACAAAAGTCACGACAAAAGTCACCACCAGTGAACTGGTTAACCTATTTGTCCAACATCTAGCAACCCTAAATGAAATGTGAGAGGTGGGGTGGGCTGCGCCCGCCCCACCTCTCACATTTCATCTCACACATCATTTAGGGACGCTAGATTCACGAACAATAAAACGTCACGGACAGTCAAATTTCGGCGTTGCTGATTCGAGGGATGATTTTCGTAGGGGCATGGCAATGCCATGCCCCTACCGTAAGGCATTTGCAAATCGCAAATTTTTAATTCATCCCCAAATTAAGCAACGCCCAAATTTCACGGACAGTCAAATCCTTTGTCAATTCTTAACCGGATTGAGCAGACAAAATCTTGGAAATAAGAGCATACTATGGGGCGAACCAATCGGCTGAAATCGGCTTCGAGTCAGCCATAAGCAACCCTACCAGTCACATCACCAGAGGCACCTGTATTGAAACACACGACGCATTCTCAGACCCATGAGCCGAGACAGCCCCATGCTCTCCTGAGCTCCAGGCTATCCCGAACGCTGAGTCGTTACCCATACCTTCAAGGTTCAGCCGTTCTCATCACCGCCGCTTGGATGATGGCAACGCCAGGTGTTCAAGCCTCCACCCCACCCGCCGCCTATTACGGTATGGTCAATCCTTTAGAAACACCAATAGAAACACATTTAGAAGCACCTATGGGAGGAAACGCTGGGAGTAGTTCGGATGCCAACGCAGACTCTAGCTTAGGGCGATCGCCCACATCCTCGAATCAGCCACACCCATCCCCAACCTCTTCCCCAGAATTTTTTGCCTCTGAATTCTCCCCATCCGCATCATCCGTTCCTGAACAGATCATTTCTCAGGCACCCCCAGAGAACAGTCCCGACGCTGAAGACGCCTCGCCGGACGAATCGGTTGTTGAACCGATCGAGCCTGACGCCGAAGACGACTCCTTTGGCGATAGGGGGGATGATCGCTGGTATGTTCACGGAGGCGCTGCCACCACCTTTGCGAATGAATTTGGCATGGTCGGCGCAGGACTGTCCCACTTTTTTATCAACGGTCACAGCATCAACCTGGAGCTGAACGGCATGGCCTTCTCTCAGACAGGAGATGATGCCGTAGGCGCAAATCTGGCTCTGCTTATGCGGTGGCACTTCATTCGACAGGAAAACTGGTCGCTGTATGTTGACGGTGGAGCCGGACTATTGGGCACCACTGACGACGTTCCGACAGGCGGATCGACGTTTAACTTCACCCCCCAGGCAGGCGGCGGAGCAACCTTACGCCTCAATGAAGATCAGCACCTGATGATGGGCATCCGGTGGCACCATATTTCTAATGCTGAATTATTCGACGGTAATCCAGGCCGAGACAGCGTGATGGGCTATGTGGGAGTGAACTTTCCCCGTTGAAGTCTTGTGCTCATGTCTTGCGCTCCTGTCTGGAGAACGGTTGGATCATACTGAATCCGCCCAGACAAACCCCGAATTATTTTTTGTGAATGTCAGGCGAAGCCTGACATTCACAAAAAATAAAAACTGGTTTTTAAGACCGGATTTGGTATAAATCCTCTAGACAGGACGCACTGACAAGAACGTAGCTTTCTGTAGAGACAACGCCGCAGGTGGAGAGGTGACGAGCGATCGCCGGAACCGTCCCCCGCTGCATCTCCGCGATAATCTCCTTCACCTGTGCTTGCAGGCCGCTATAGAATAGCCAGTCGTGATCAAGATAGGTCGAGTCAAACGCCGTTCGTTCAATTAGAAAAAAATCAATTCCTTCGTCATTCGCCAGCGAGACACTTTCAGACAAACGGGGGCTGTATTGCGCGTGAAGTAAACGAGCTGTGCGATCGCGAATCATCGCGTAATACTGAGGATGATGAGGAAGCGAAAACTCACGCCCTGTCCATGTCGATCGAGAAGTAAACGCAGGAACATTATTGGCCTCTGGCGCAAGAGAGGCAACAACCGTATCCGCTGGAGTCTGTGCTAAATATGTATAAACTTCAGGAATATCGCCCACCACCCAGCCTTGAAACGCAATCATCAGCGCTGGAATCAGCGGCACGCCGATAAAAATGAATGCGGCGAGACCACTCAACCCCGTCCGGAGGAGTGTCCCTTTCTGTCGTGTCCACCGCATTCGTACCCGCTCTATTAGAGCCGCCAGGACAATCCCAGCCGCAATCGATAAGATAAAGCGCCAGCTATGGTACATGTAGCGACTTGGAAAATGAAGCCGCAGCAGCAGCAGATGCGCCAGGAGAAACAAACTCAGTGATGCGAGGGTCAAATCCGCCAAAATCCGAACATTCGGCGTCATTGCCTTCAGAATGGGCGATCGCCCCCGCTTCAAGAACGGCAGTGCAAATCCTGCCCAGATAATCGACGGAAACACCGGAATTCGGAGGCCACTCGACCCATGCAGCATAAAACTGAGAGGCGAAACCTCAAAGTATGCGTTTCGCCCCCCCGGCCCATACTCCGGCTGCATCCGCATTTGCTCAGCCGTAACCGCTGCGCCATAGTCCGATACGTTGAGCACAAAGGGAATCACCACCACCGCCGCAACGACACATCCCGACAGGGCAAACACCCAGCGTCGTCGCTCCCTCGTCAGATGAATAGAGTGCTGCTTCACCTGCACGAGTTGCACCCCAAGCACCGCCACCGCCACCAGCATCATCTGCGGAAAAAAGAATCCCAACAGGGCGATCGCCAGTAGCATGGGAATGAGCGATCGCCGCACACAAAAATAGAGAAACGCTGAGAATAGCGGATAAACGAAGGCTCGCGGTGTGGCAGACACCAGATCATCATTAAGCCACAGGTGCTGATTCAGAATGAGCGTTGAGATCCATGCGGCTAGAGGTACAGGGGCGATCGCCCGCGTCGTATAGAAGATGAATATAGTGGTGATCAGCGCCAGCGGCAACGGCAACAGCTTGGCAAGCAGCAGCGGTTCAATACCTGCCAGAGCCCCTAATTTGTATATAGCCGTAACTCCTAGAGGGGCAACGCTGCGAAAATAGTGGGCGATCGCATCCTCTTGAAAAGCAGTCGGCT
>JAYKJC010000659.1:0-7359 GCA_035285885.1 Leptolyngbyaceae cyanobacterium
GAGTCCGCAAGGCAACTCGATGGGAGCAAAGAGCGATCGCCCAATTAGGTCAGCACCAATCACGAGCAATCCTCCAGTCAGCGCTGATGTCACCAGCAATCCTTCATGGGAGGGGCCGACCAATCGACGAGCGATATGAGGCGCAATGAACCCTACGAATCCAATAGTGCCTGCGGTTGCTACCGATGCCCCAGCTAGAGCAACGCTACTGACGAGTAAGATGCCCCGACGCCACTCCAAAGGAGTTCCGACTCCCCGCGCAATCTCATCCCCCAAATTGAGGACATTCAGATCTCGCGCCATAATCAAAGCAATCGGAACAAAGATGAATAGCCAAGGTAAAAATGCGTTCACCTCGTCCCAACTGCGTCCATACACGCTTCCTGCGAGCCAGACCAACGCTTGAGATACGCTATTAATGTTGCCGAAGGTGGTGAGGATATTAGTAATAGCCCCCGTCATCAGGGAAAAACCAATGCCAATAAGTACCAAACGAATCGGTGAGATGCCTCCGTTCCACGACAGTAAGTAAATCAGCGTAAATACGGTGAAGCCTCCAGCAAATGCAGCTGCGGGTAGGGCAGAAACTGGGACATTTGGAAATACGATAATGAGCGTTACTGCTGCCAGAGCTGCTCCGGCATTGATGCCGATGATGCCAGGAGCCGCAAGGGGATTGCGGAGGATGCCCTGGGTAATGGTTCCGGCGATCGCCAGCGCCATGCCCACCAGCAGCGCCACCAGCACTCGCGGCAACCGTAACGTATTCACAATGAAGGCATAGTCAGCATTACCCGTGTCCAAGCCCAGCACTGTCTTCACTACATCCAGGGGCGGCACAGGGTATTCGCCATAGCCGACAGAGACAATCATCATCACCCCAATCAAGACGCTCAGAATCAGCAACAGGGGCGGAACTTGCCGACTCAAGCGAAAGGATAATGGCAATCGATGACTACGAATGACAAGCCAGTTAGACATCAGCGCCGAATCCTCGTACGAATCAGATAGATAAAGAAGGGAGCACCCAGCAGAGGCGTGACCAGGCCCACGGGAATTTCGATGGGACGGAGAACCAGGCGGGCACAAATATCGGCAGCCAGCAGCATGACTGCGCCCAAAATTGCCGCGTAGGGTAAAATCCAGCGGTAATCCACGCCCACAAGGAACCGAACGAAATGGGGGACGATCAGTCCTACAAATCCAATGGGGCCAGCAATAGATACGCTACCGCCCACCAGCAAGACCACGCTGACGGCTCCCAACCCTTTAATCCAGGCGGTATTCTGCCCCAAACCTTTCGCGACACTTTCTCCGAGGCTCAGGGTGGTGACGTGGCGTCCTAATGCCAGAGCCAGAAAAAATCCGACAATCAAGTAAGGAATTATCTGTTGCACTAAAAGAATATCGCCCCCTGCCAGGGATCCCGCCAACCAGAATCGTACCTGCTCCAGGGTTTGCTGATTGAGAATAAGAATGCCGCTGGTGAGGGTGCCGATGAGAGTGGAAAAGACCGTTCCTGCCAGGGTTAGGTTCAGAGGCGTCACTCCCCCTGGCCCCAGAGCCGCAAACAGATAAACCAACCCTGCGGTCACCGCTCCCCCTGCCAGAGCAAACCAGGCATAGACGCTGAGGGAACTGACCCCAAAAACAAAGGTAGAAAGTACGACGGCAAACGCAGCTCCAGTGCTGACGCCCAAAATGCTGGGAGAGGCCAGAGGATTGCTCGTCAGTCCTTGCATCACAGCTCCGGCGATCGCCATCGCACCCCCCACCAACACCGCAATCAGCGATCGCGGCAACCGCACTGTGCGAATAATCAGGTGATTGGTGGAACTCTCATCAAAAGCAAACAGGGCATTCCAGACTTCTCCTGGGGTGATGTCAGCAGCCCCTAACCCGATACTGGCAAACAGGCACAGCATCAACAGCACCAGGCCAATCGCCAACCCAGAGAACAGGAGAGAGGGCGATCGCCGAAACCGAGGATACTGCTGAGACGCTGTTGACCATCCGTTCACCTTGGATGACATAAATTGACGACTAAAGTTGACAACTAATTGAAAACGATTCCAAGAGCACAAGTTCAGATAATTGAGCAAATCAAGCTTGCTATATGGATAGAACTTTTGCTCTTAGGGGGTTTGCTGGATGAGTTAACCCAACAGACATCACATCTTATTGCAAAATGTTTTCAATGGTCAAGCAGCACGCCCCTCTTTTATTGGCTATTTTCTCCCCGCCATACATGATCCTGCATTGTGGGTGATGCGGACTAACAAAACATATACACAACACAGACACTACGCAAACAGGAACATAGGCATCCCTGGACGAAAGTAGGATTAATAACTCAATCCAGAGGTCGCGTGATTTTTTTCGTATCCATGGGCAAACGTTCCTATCCTTTTCATGGTTGAAAGAAGAAAGGATGCTCTCAATGAGGTTCTTACGAAAATCTTGCGCTGATTGTTCTACCCGTAATTCATTAAGACCTACTCAGTACTTCAGATAAGGAAGCTTTTACTCATGTCCACAAACGATACACCCCAAACAAATATTGCGAATGCATTCTCAGGAGAAGGTATTTTCACCACCATTGGTCAAGGAACAATGGCCATTGACTATCTCTATGATGGCGGTGGTTTCCAAAGTGAACTAGCAGTCTTTAGTTTAGAAGGTATGGGAGCTTTCGAAACTGGTTCTGAAGCATTTATCCAAGAAGCCGCCCGACGCGCATTAACAAATACAGAAGGATATGTCCTGATAAAAGACAGTCGTGAGGGCGCACGCTATACGGATGATGTCGCATGGGAACCAAATTTTGCCAACGGTAAATATGAAGGCATCAAGCGATTTTCCTTTGAGCCAGGCACGCAATTTGCCGTGATGTTAGTGCAAAACACCTCTATTCAGAAATTAGCAGATGATCCATCCCTTGCAAATCAGTTTGGCAAACAAGCTCTATTCTCCATTCCTGAAGCTAATTTGGATGGCACGAATCAAGGGCGAATTGTGGACATCAATGGCCTTAGTGCCACAGGTCAAGGTGTATATGGGATGGAAGACATCTCCTTGACTGGTGGTTCTGATCGCGACTATAACGACATCGTCTTTCAAATCATGGGAGCAACAGCTCCCATTTCTCCCATAGAAGATTTTTCTAATCCTCAGCGCAATTTCAAGAACACAGCCCTGGCATCACAAATACTTGAGTATGCTGGGCGAAATAGCTTCTTCAGTGGGGGTACCTTCACAGTCGGTGAGCAAAGTACGGTGCGTTTGGATTATCTATTTGATGGTGGTGCCTACGAAAGTGAATTGGGTGTTTTCAGTCTAGCGGGAATGGAACAATACGAACCCGGTTCCGAAGAATTCATCCGAGAAGCTACTCGGCGGACATTAAGTAACTCTACTGAGGGATACCTCCTTATCAAGGACAACTCTGAAGGGGCCAAGCTCACTGGTGACACACTTGTTTGGGAACGGAATTTCAATGACGGTGAATACAAAGGAGAAAAAACCTTTGTAATGAATCCCGGTGACGAATTTGCTGTTCTACTTGTGCAACATACTACTTTTCGAGCTATCAATAATGATCCGACACTAGCGCAGCAGCAAGAGAAGCGAGTTATTTTCTCTATTCCGGAAGCCAACGTTAATAACGCTCAAAAGGGGCAAATTGTCGATATTAATGGAGCTGGCGCTAAGGGGTGGGGAGCGTACGCTCTCGAAGATGAAGTCATCGGTATAGACAGCTCCGATCAGGATTACAACGACATTGTCTTTCAAATTCGTGGTGCAAAAGCTCAAGGGGTTGAGTCAGCCAACGAGATCATTCGTCCTTCTGAGGACTGGTTACTCACATCATTGGGAAAAGATTTGGTGGCCGAGGCTCGTCCCTTTAAAGAAGGCTCATTCATGACCAACGACAACGGTTTGTTCAGCTTTGACTATCTCTATGATGGTGGAAACTTCCGGGGGGAACTGGCCATCTTTAGTTTAACGGGCATGGATACTTATACTCCTGGATCTGAGGCTTTTATCCAAGAAGCCGCTCAGCGTGCCTTGAGTAATTCTAAGCAGGGCTATATTGTTCTTAGAGACCGTAATGAGGGGGCACGATTTGAAGGTAAGGTCGCATGGGAGAACAACTTCAATGAAGATAAGTATCGAGGAATAAAAACCTTTGTGATGAACCCCAACGAGCAATTTGCAGTCATGTTGCTTCGGGAAGCATCTGTAGCAGATATTGCGGCTGATCCTTCTCTTGCGTTTGCAGAGAGCACACGAGTGCTCTTCTCTATTCCAGAAATCAACGGCGATGGCACTCAACCAGGGCAAATTGTCGATCTCAATGGTGGTAGCGCAGATGGAGTAGGTCTCTATGCCATGGAAGATATGGCATTAGAAGGTGAAGGTGCCGACCGTGACTACAACGACGTTGTTTTCCAAATTCGGGGATCTGTCGGGGATGTCATTTCTGTCAATGAGAAAGCTAACGAAAGTTTGGACTTCCTGGGTACTGCAATTGGTCAAGACATTCTAACCTATGCTAACCGTGAGCATCTCTATACCGAGGGAACATTTGTAGTTGGAGAGACTGCAGAGGTCATCGTTGATTTCTTATATGACGGAGGCGGGTTTAATAAAGGTGAACTGGGTATCTTCAATCTAAGGGGTATGGAAAACTATGCTCTGGGTTCAGAAGAATTTTTGCAAGAGGCCGTTCGCCGAGCCATCAGTGGGTCCGACCTGGGTCATATCGTCATCCAGGATAAAGACCAATCTGCTCGTTTCCAAGCCAATCTGGATTGGGAACTGGATTACAACAGTGGTATTCATGTGGGTGAACAATCTTTTGCCATGAATGCAGGCGATCAATTTGCCCTGATCTTAAGCCAAAATACTCGTCTAGAAGAACTAGCGAATGATCCGTCTAAAGCAACTCAATTTGGCCAACAGGCCATTTTCTCCATTCCCGAAGCTAATTCTACGGTTCGCCGTGTATCTCAAGTAGTCGACCTTAATGGTCAAGGTATTGCAGGCATTGGAGTCTATGGAATGGAAGACCTTCTAGTGGCTCAAGGTGGCTCAGACCGCGACTTTAATGACATTGTATTCCAGATCAAGGGTGCCGTGAGTATTGTCACATCTGCTGATGGTGAAATTCAGAATGATCGTGATTGGCGAACTGAAACCGTGGGTCAAAATATGCTGGATTATTCCACTCGTTCATTTGATCAGCATCTTCAAGGAAGCAATGGTAAACAAATTCTGGTTGGGGGTGACGGTGATGATCTCATTGAAGGCTTCAAAGGCCGTGATACGTTAATTGGCGGTTTAGGTAATGACATCCTAACTGGAGGTAATGGTGAAGACACCTTTGTCTTAAGTGCCAACAGTGGTCACGACATCATCACCGACTACAAAGATAATTATGACGTGATTGGCTTATCCAATGGATTGACCTACAGCGATTTAAGCTTTGTCGGCAGCAATATCCTACTCAGCAAAACGTCTGATATTTTAGCGACAATTTCCGGCATGGATGCAACAACATTGACCCCAGCCGATTTTGTAACGGTATAACCCATTCGTAACCGTCCCCTGATCGGAGTCGAAGGGGACTTTATGGATTGGTTTTGGCTTTCTCCCTTCGGGAGACGCAATGCGAACGACTTCGCTCAGCCAGCATGACTTCTGGGACGGTTACACCCGTTCAAAGGTGAAACTACGTGGAACTGGAGAGGTTCGTAACTCGCTCTCCAGTTTCACAGGCAAATGACCATTGTCTAGAAAAACCCGTAACTTATAGCCCTACGGGTTAAGGCTTGAGCATGTTTCCCCCGTTGCGCCGGGGAAACATACTGATTTAATGCCCTAACGCAAAGGCGTAAAGCTGTAACTCATCAAAATATCCGTAAATATTTCGACACCCAAAACTTAATCAGCCATTATCATGGCTATCATTACACTTCAGCCACTATCATGTCTATCATTACCCTAACGAACAACGATACATTTCAAGTTGGATTGGCCCTTTTTTCAGTTCCCATATCTTCCTCTCAAGGCATCAAAGTCTCGTTCGACTTTTCATCCTATGGGGGAAGTGGTGCCGATGGAATAAGCTTCTTTTTGATGGATGGAGCTGAAACAAACTCTACCCCTGGAGGCAGTGGTGGCGCATTAGGGTATTCCAAACGGTCTACAGACCCAGTAAGTCTAGGCTTACCCGGAGGCTATTTGGGGGTTGGATTTGATGAGTTCGGTAATTATTCTAATCCCATTGAAGGTTCAGTTCTGGGGCCAGGATTTGTTGAAAATTCCATTGCGGTGCGGGGCAGTGAAGCGATTGACTATGCTTACTTAACAGGTTCGGGAACCCTGCCGATCTCTCTCGATAATACTGACCCTGATGCAACCCGAGAAAACTCCCGAAAACATGCTCAAGTATCTTTCGCACCTGATGGAAACCTCAGTGTATTTATTGATCTCAACAGTGATGGCGATTTTGCAGATATAGGGGAACGCCCCATTCAAAACTTTAATGTTGTCGCAGCAGGCAATGGCCAACTGCCTGCCACATTTAAGTTTGGATTTGCTGCATCCAGTGGACGCGATACTAATATCCATGAGGTGTACAACATTACCGCAGCAACTTTCAATGACAGTCAATTAGCAGGAAGATTAGTCCCTGATTTATTCTTAGTTGGTGCAACAACAAGCGATCATCTAATTGGAGGTGAAGGAAATGACACCATCAATGGCAATGATGGTCACGATACGCTGATTGGAGTTGCTGGAAATGATACGATACTTGGCGGTGCGGGCAGAGATATGATTAACGGTGGAGAAGGAGCTGATACCTTATCCGGTGATGATGGTGCCGATCTATTCATTTACTCTGCTAAAGGAAAGAAGGCTGCATTAAGACTTTCTGTTTTTAGAACTAAGCAGCGAGATACAATTACAGATTTTGATCCTGAAAATGGCGATCGCCTCCTCCTCGACTTTGATGAAAACCTGGCCAAAGGTAATCGTCCCAGAAAAGGATTCTACCTTGGGAAGATAAAAGGAAAAAATCTTAAGAAAGCAACTAAATCTGCATACAAAGATAGCCTGCCTGATCAGAAGGGCATGCAACCCCTTCAAAAGAACCAGACATTTATCTTTCAGTTCAAACGTGAATTCTACTTGGGCGTTAATGACGGTAAGAGTAAGTTCTCAGCAAAGAATGATCTCTTTTTGAGCTTAGGGAAGGCTGCAATTGACCAGTCCGTTGGGAAGTTCTCAACAAAGGACTACTTTGCTAATAACACAGTCGGGTTTGAGCTATGAGTACCTCGGCATCATCAA
>JAYKJC010000660.1:0-5571 GCA_035285885.1 Leptolyngbyaceae cyanobacterium
TCTCTAGCCATTGAATCTAACCCCAATCCTGAGTAGCTATTAAACGTATTGCAATTCAGCGATACTCAAGTGCCAGGTTTCAGCCATGGGTCGGGCACAACATGCTGATCATCGAACGCAACAAAGGCATCATCGGACAAATGCTTATTACATCCGAGCGTAACAAAAAGATCATCAGACAAATGCTTGTTGCATCCGAACGTAACAAAGTGATCATCGGACAAATGCTTGTTACATCTGAACGTAACAAAGTGATCATCGGACAAATGCTTGTTGCATCCGAGCGTAACAAAAAGATCATCAGACACATGCTTGTTACGTCCAAATATGGCTTAATCAAACACAGCCTACAGGAAGATCAACCCTTGAGGTTTGGGAGACAAGCCAGTTCACACAAGCATGGAGCGTTCCTGATGCTTTCGGCCTGTTAGCCTCAGTAAAAATGACCAACTCAGTATTGAGTTTCAGCTTATTTTTTTCCTGTGCTTCATTGAAAATGCTCACCCCCGAGGAGGGCGATCGCCACGCACCCCATCATCTCATATGACACCCGCTGCAAACGATCCAGCATCCACGTCAGCACCTGATGCATCGACATCAGACTCATCACCAACGGATTCATTCACGAATAACGCTGAATCCAATGGAAATGGCTCGATTCTCACAACGGTCTAGGGTGGTGCTTATTTCTTCAACGTTGATTGATTTGCACCCTGCACTTATCCCTCTTGATGGCAAAACGAGCAGCTTTGAAATAGGTTCAATTCACCCCTCGGAAAATGAAATCGATCGCCTGTTCCAATCTTGTGGAATGTTAAGAGGCGATCGCTCAGCTATCGATTGGGTGATAATTAATATCGCGTCAAAACCGACAGGTCAATGAGGGGTTCATTGCCTAATGCTAATGTTTTGTTAGAAAACACAGTCAGAGGGATGTTTTGCAATGACGATCAATTTGGTTCATCCTGTTGACCGAGAAGAAATCTTATCTCAACTTCGAGCTTTATTGCCAGAGCTTGCAGAAAGATACAAAGTAAGTAAAATCGGAATTTTTGGCTCTGTTGCTCGCAACGAAGCCACAGAAACCAGTGATATTGATATTGTGGTTCATATGGAACCCAATATGTTTAAGCGATTTCATCTGAAAGAGGAATTGGAAGAGCGATTTGGGCGGCAAGTGGATGTGATTCGCTACTGGCATGGGATGAACAAGTTTTTAAAGGCAAGAATTGATCGCGAGGCGGTATATGCGTGATCGGTCAATGGTGTTGGAGTTATTTCTAGAAATTGAGGAGGCTATTCGACGCATCGAACGACGATTTATAGGAATTCGTTCGCCTGATGATTTTATCTGTGATGATAATGGCTTAGATCGACTGGATGCAATCGCCATGATGCTAGTGGCAATTGGTGAAAACCTTCAACGGCTGGATAAATTAATCGATCAAAACCTATTTGTTCAATACTCCAATGTAGATTGGGAAGGTGCAAAGGGTGTTAGAAATCTCCTCGCTCACAATTACTTCAGTATTGATGCACAAGAGGTCTATCGGATTTGCGCTGATGATATTCCAAGCTTAAAACGAGCCATTCAAAAGATTCGTAGCAATGTCTTCTAAGCAGAAACCCAATGCAACATTAGCTTGTAACTTAAGCTAAAGAAGTTTTATCCGTACAACTTGGAAAAGTTTAACGGGATACTGGATTGCAAAAGTGTTAGAAGTCCCCAGTAATTTTTGTCTATGGCGAAACTCAAAAATGGGCATTGGCGCAGCCTTCACAACGAGCGATCAGTGCAGGAAACAGAAGGACACCGTCTTGACTACTTTGCACTCTGCTATGTCAGTCGCACAAAAAGAGTGCTGCACTTGAAATGACGTCAGAGTAAGTTTTGTGACTTTTGATACCAATTGCAGATTCTAAATAGGAAACACTATCTGACAGATATCACCCTACGAGTTGAGGTTTAAGCATGTTTCCCCTGCTGCCGGGATATGTGTTTAGCGTGACCCCCTCTAACTCCCCCTTCGCAAGGGAGAGAACAGACATTTCCCCCCTTGCGAAGGGGGGAATAAAGGGGGGTTAAATCCGGAGTCTTCGGTGCTACTGCTACGCTAAACAAGTACTGCGCGGGGAAAACATGCTGATTGAATGTCCTAACGCGAAGGCGTAAAGCGATATCGCCTCTTAGAGGATTGTTTTTTGTGGCAATGCGGGCAAAATTCCTGCATCGCCACAAAAATGGAAGCCCCAATTACAAACGGGAATTCGACCATGATTGCTTCTTCTGAACACATGCTTTCTGCTGCGGTTGAAAGGCAGGGCATCACCAAACGGTTTCCGGGGGTGATTGCCAATCAGGATGTCAACTTTGCGGTTCGTCCAGGAGAAATTCATGCGTTGCTCGGTGAGAATGGCGCGGGTAAAACGACGCTGATGAATATCCTGTGCGGGCTTTATGCCCCGGATGAGGGAAAGATTCTTCTCAACGGAACGCCTGTCACGTTTCATGCACCTGGGGAGGCGATCGCCGCTGGCATTGGCATGGTACATCAGCATTTCATGCTGGTCGAACCGTTTACCGTGGCGGAGAACATCATCCTGGGGCAAACCTCCGGTGTCTTGCGAGAATCCCCTCGAAAGCTGCACCAACGCTTGATTGACCTCGCCGACCAGTATGGATTATCCCTGAAGCCAGAAGCCAAAATTTGGGAGCTGTCCGTTGGTGAACAACAGCGGGTTGAGATTCTCAAAGCCCTGTATCGGCAGGCCAAGATTCTCATTCTAGATGAGCCGACGGCGGTGCTGACGCCCCAGGAAACGGAGGGGTTGATCCGGATTTTGCGGCGGTTGGCTACCCAGGGAACGACGATTATTTTCATCAGCCATAAGTTGAATGAAGTGCTGGCGTTGTGCGATCGCGTCACGGTTCTGCGAGATGGGCACACGGTCGGGACGGCTGACATTGCCGATTGCGACGCCCACTCTCTGGCAGAAATGATGGTGGGGCGAGACGTTGACCTGAAGCGCCCGGAGCGCATTCCACTGCCCGCTTCTCCCCAGGCTCCCCGCTTGCATCTGGAGGGCGTTTCAGCCCTCGGCCATTATCACCTCCCGGCCTTGCGGGATATTCACTTGAGCGTCTACCCTGGTGAGATTTTGGGCATTGCGGGGGTCGATGGCAACGGACAGCGAGAACTGGAAGACGTGATTATGGGGCTGCGATCGCCCACCCACGGCACGGTTCACAGAGAAGGAGAGGTAGCGCATATTCCCTCCGATCGCTACAGCATGGGACTGATCTCCGGCTTCTCAGTGACTGAAAACCTGATGCTGCGCGACATCGAACGCCCTCCGTTTAACGTGAAGGGACTGCTCCATCCAGCCCGCATGGCGAAACATGCGGCTCACCTGGTTCAGCAGTTCACCATTCGTACTCCATCGGTAAAAACCCAAAGTGGCACGCTCTCAGGAGGAAACGCTCAGAAAATTGTTCTGGCTCGTGAGCTGTCGCGGGGACACGACATTGTTCTGGCGGCGCAACCGACGCGGGGGCTAGACATTGGTGCGATGGAGTTTGTCCATGCCCAACTGATGGCCCAGCGAGATGCCGGAGTTGCCATTCTGCTGATTTCGACAGAACTGGATGAGATCCTGCGGTTGAGCGATCGCATTGCGGTGCTGTATGAAGGTCAAATCATGGGGGTCGTTGACGCCGAACAGGCGGATGTCAAGCAGTTAGGGCTATGGATGGCGGGGAAGTCGCCCCAGACCGCGCAGGCAACGGAGAGTCGCCACCCCCAGGGCCAGCAGCATCTCGTTCCGTCCGTTCAAAGGAATCCATCCCATGACCTCTGAAACGCTGAACTCTTCTAGCCCCAATAAAATTGGATTCGGATGGCTGAAACCCTGGGCTCCTGTCCTGGGCGGTGTCATTGCCCTGCTCCTCAGTGGCACCCTAATTTACCTGAGTGGCGCAAATCCGCTGGAGGCGTACAAAGTTCTCGTACTGGGCGCGTTTGGTGGTTCTCGCCAGATCACCGAAACGATTCTCAAAGCGACGCCTCTGCTGCTGATTGCATTGGGGTTGACCATCGCTTTTCGAGCCAGAGTTTGGAACATTGGTGCAGAAGGGCAGTACCACATGGGGGCGCTCTTCGGGGGGATCGTAGCTCTGTCGTTACCCAACTTACCTGCACTTCTCTTAATTCCCCTGATACTGATATCCGGCATCGTCGGCGGACTGCTCTGGAGTGGATTGGCGGGCTTGCTGCACCTGAAGCGAGGGGTGAATCTGATTATTTGCACCTTAATGCTGAACTACATTGGCATCCTTATGGTTCAGTATGCGGCGCGGGTGCCCTTCCGCGACCCTGACGGTTTCTTACCTGAATCTGCCAAATTTGTAGATGCCGCTCAGATCCCCCGATTATTCTCCAGTCGGCTCCATCTGGGGGTGCTGATTGCGCTGGTGCTCGTCGGGGTGGTGTATGTGGTGCTGTGGCGATCGCCCCTCGGGTTCCGACTCCGAGCCGTTGGTGCCCAGATCAGCGTCGCCCGGAGCATCGGCATCAATACCAGTCAGCACATTCTCACCGCTCTCTTACTCAGTGGAGCCTTAGCCGGACTCGCCGGAGTGATTGAAGTCAGTTACACCTACACGCGCCTCAAGCAGAGCATTTCTGACGGCTACGGCTTTACAGGCATTCTCGTTGCGCTGCTCGGGCAAATGAACCCCATCGGTGTGTTTATCGCCGCCATTTTGTTCTCCGCCTTAGTGATCGGCGCTCAGACCCTCAACGTTTCCCTCCAGATTCCCGCAGCAGTGGCGGGTGTCGTACAGGCTCTCCTGGTGCTGGGGGTGCTGGCGGGACAGGCGATCGCCCAGCGAGACTAAGAACACACCCCCCAATACGCCCCCCTGTAAGGGCGATGCATCTGGGAGTATGCTATTAGTGATTCCAGAAAATTCTGGCCAGATGCATCGCCCCAACGAGCGACTACTCCAAAATCTAAAACGCCTATGCCCTGGGATCAAGTCTTCACTCTTACCTTCCTCATCGCCATTCTCACCGCAGGCATCCGCCTCGCCACCCCTGTCCTACTTGCCGTTCTGGGCGAAATCATCACCCAACGATCCGGCGTCATGAACCTGGGACTCGAAGGCGTCATGCTCATGGGCGGATGGGCTGGATTTTCCACCACCTATCACCTGGAGCAAATCAC
Source organism: Leptolyngbyaceae cyanobacterium (assembly GCA_035285885.1). Classification (GTDB taxonomy): domain Bacteria; phylum Cyanobacteriota; class Cyanobacteriia; order CAKZMO01; family CAKZMO01; genus JBCCWF01. Next base: position 5,227 of record JAYKJC010000660.1, read on the forward strand.
CGGATTGCCCGAACTCTCCGCCTGGATCGGCCTTGGAGCAGGCATGGTCGCCGGACTGCTGATGGGACTCCTGATGGCCGTTCTTTCTATTACCTGGCGAACCGATCAGGTCGTGGCAGGAATTACCTTAGTCTTACTGGGGCAAAGCCTCACCACCTACCTCTATCGAGCCGATACAGCCCTCGGCACGGCCCGAGTTGAAGGCATTGCGTTACGCCCCATTCCTGGACTGTCGAAGATTCCAGTCATCGGTGAAGTGTTGTTTAGCCACAGTCCCGTCGTGTATCTCAGCGTTGCGCTAGTCGTGCTGTGCGGCGTCCTGCTCTTTCGCACCAACTGGGGACT
>JAYKJC010000661.1:0-7537 GCA_035285885.1 Leptolyngbyaceae cyanobacterium
GGTCTCGACGAGTGTTGGCGGCGCGATCGCAGTTTAGTTTTGGGATTGATGCATTCAACGCCACGGTAAATAACACGGGAACGGATGCGCGGTTCTTTAGCTGGGTGGGGCAGTTTCAGTGGGTTCAGCAGCTTTCGTCTCGCAATCTCTTAGTGACTCGCATCAACACTCAACTCACCCCCGACTCACTTCTGTCCCTCGAACAATTCAGCATTGGGGGCGTGGATACGGTACGGGGCTACGCCCAAAACCAGCTCGTGGCCGACAACGGGGTTGTCGGCACGATTGAGTTTCGCTTGCCCGTGACCCCCAATCCGCGACGGCTTCAACTGACGCCCTTCTTCGAAGCGGGCACCGTCTGGAATAACGAGACTCCTGATCCGGAAACCTCAACCATTGCAGGCATCGGCCTGGGACTTCGTGCAGAAGTGATTCCCAATCTCTTTGCCCGGTTAGACTATGGCGTCCCGCTTATTGACGTGGATAGAGACTCAGATTCTTTGCAAGAAGACGGATTTTATTTCTCACTAAGTTTCCAGCCTCTTTAAACCGATTGCCCCTGAGAAGTAAGATAGTCGTGTAGACCTTGGTTCTTTTCTTGATGGTCGGGTCGCTTATGTTCAGGTCGCTTATGTTCTGGCAGCAAGTTTTGCAGCATAAGGCCATATTCAATGCCCTCAACAACGGCATGATACGAGGCGTCTAAGATATTGGTCGAAACCCCTACAGTCGTCCACCGCTGATGACCGTCACTGGACTCGACCAGTACCCGAGTCTTCGCCTGGGTTCCTGCATTGCCGTCCAGAATTCGTACTTTGTAATCTGCCAGCTGAAATTCAGCAATGCTTGGGTAGAACGCAATCAGCGCCTTCCGCAGGGCAGCATCTAGGGCGGCGACGGGGCCATTGCCCTCAGCCACTTCAAGTAAGTCTTCGTCATTCACATTGACTTTAATCGTGGCGAGGGAATTGGAGTGCCACAAGTCATCGCTTTTCTGAGCTACATCACAGTGAACCTGAAAGCCCTGCAAGGTAAACCAGGAGGGGCGATCGCCAATCACCTGCCGCATCAACAACTCAAAACTGGCCTCCGCCGCTTCAAACTGATACCCCTCGTGCTCCAGAACCTTGAGCCGCTGTAGAATCTGCCGACAGGTCGGATCATCTTTTTGGAGATGAATGCCATAGGTCGCTGCTTTCGCCAGCACATTGCTCAAGCCCGCCTGTTCTGAAATAACAATCCGGCGAGCGTTACCGATGGCATCGGGTTCAATGTGTTCGTAGGTGATGGGGTTTCGCTGCACGGCACTGACATGGATGCCTCCCTTGTGGGCAAAGGCCGAGAGTCCCACATAGGGTGCGTGATCATTGGGCGCAAGATTCACCACTTCGCTAATCTTGCGGCTACAGGCCGTCAATGTTTTTAAGGAACCAGGCGACACGCAGTCATACCCCAACTTGAGCTGCAGATTCGGGATAAGGGTGCAGAGGTCCGCATTGCCACAGCGCTCGCCATAGCCGTTGATCGTGCCCTGCACCATGCGTGCCCCCTCCATCACCGCAGACAGGGCATTAGCCACCGCTGTGCCGGAGTCGTTATGGGTGTGGATGCCCAGTTGAGGACGCCCGACTTCAGGAGGATGTTGGATTGCAGGGGTGATGTCTAGGGTTTCAATAACGGTGTGGGCGATCGCCGCAATCTCATGAGGCAGCTTTCCCCCATTGGTGTCACACAAAACGATCCATTCGGCACCTGCATCAACAGCAACCTTCAACGTTTGCATCGCATAGGCAGGATTGTGCTGATATCCGTCAAACCAGTGTTCTGCATCATAAATCACGCGACGATTTTGCCGACGAAAGAATTGAATCGTGTCTTCAATCATCGCCAGGTTTTCATCCAGCGTTGTTTTCAAGCCCTCCGTCACATGGAGATCCCATGACTTCCCAAAAAGCGTCACCCACCGGGTTCCCGCAGAAAGAATCGGCTGCAACATGGGGTCGTCTTCTGCCCGACGCCCCGGACGACGAGTTGAGCAGAAAGCCACAACTTCGGCCTGGGTCAAGGGTTCTTCCTGCAATTGCCAAAAAAACTGCACATCCTTGGGGTTGGCTCCTGGCCATCCCCCTTCAATAAACGGAACTCCAAGCTGATCGAGTTCTCGCGCAATTTTCAGCTTGTCATCTAGAGACAGCGCAATGCCCTCACGCTGAGCACCATCGCGGAGTGTTGTGTCATAAATCCAAAGATGAGGGGAAGCACTTAAAGTCATGGCGTGTGAACAAGCAATGTGTTTGATGAACGACTATTCGTAATCTACACACTGAACCTCCATTTCATCCTTTAAGGAAGTTAAAGTTTTACCCCCCGTTTTGTCATCCACCGCTCTAACAAACAATGGTGTCGGGCATATGCTGGATGCAGAATTTCCAGCCAATGTCCGACACCATCGGGTTGCAAGCAGCTTCAGTTCCGAAACTGCTTCAGTGTATGAGCGTCATCTCAGGTCGTGACAATTTCCTTAACGACCTTGTCCCCATCGACGACTCCCAACGCACGACCCTCATCCTTGGCCTGTTCAGCGATCCCATACAGTGCCAAGCCTGTTCGCAGAACATCGGCCATGTTTTTCCCCGAAGAATCCGAAAGCTTTTGCAGCAAATCATAGGCATCGGGAGAGAGTTCTAAGTTCAACCTCTTTTTCTTTGGACGAGAATTCGAAGGGGATTTAGTCGAGTTACGTTCATCTAATAGCGAGTCATTTTTCGGGTTCATCAACATCTCCTTGAATTTTGGGCAACACCACACCTCTAGAGCACGTTATTTGCATACCCTAATGTTCAGCCCATACCAACAGACCTGAAAGAGAGCCCCCAAAGAGTGTTGGAACGCTCTTTTACTCGATCGCCATTCGCTCACGATTTTCTTGTCTGCGTTGGTTCCTTGATCCACTTCATCCATCAACTTCATTCGCTGAGGATCAAGCGATACATCTGGCTTGCACCATTGGCCTGCACCGTTGACCTGCACCGTTGGCTTGCACTTTTGATCTGCACAGAATGTACCGATACATGCATATAGACATGCACCTCACGTACATAGAAATATACACATCAATGCATACACAATTGCACACATATTGAGAGTACATGCATCGAAATACATGCACCGAACGATGCATTCCAAACGTACAGGATATGCAAACTGAGAACGTTCAACAAATATACATCAGATACACTAAAAGTATGTAGGCAAAGTTCACTGAATGCTCAAACTTTATCAACTCCTCATCTTCTTGCCCGTGGTTGTCTGAATGTAACCCGTAAACGGTCTATATCAACAACAGCAGTAATACGGGAATCAAAAGGAAGGGTAATACCGGAAACTCTTCAGATGTCGAACATCGGTAGCGGCATCCCAGGCACTTATAGAACTCGCCAATCTCAACAAAGACCTGCTTACCACACCTGGGACACTCTAACGCTGGACTCAGTGGCTGATTCGGATCCATGGTGATTCTCCAACTCTATGAGCAAAGAATACACAAAAAGTACACATTTGTCTATCTCGTTGATCTGTCGCAACCGAAAGAACGCTTAGGGACTTGCATTGCACTCTCTCTTCAAGTCAGATGGTCAATGACAGCAATTCTCATTATTGAAATTCAGGGAGCAAAACGGTCGCTTGCGGCGACCGTTTTGCTCCCTGACCCGATACAAGTGAGCGCCGATAGGGCGCGAAGTTTCTCAAAATGAGAATTGATAAGCCAATGAAACGCGCCATGCAGATATCTGTGTAACAATTCGATGCGCAAGTTAAAGATTACACATAAAGTAAAACTGAAAGATGCAATAAATGAGGAATCTGATGGTGTTCATTGCGCATTCAATACATATAAATTGCGCAAATCATGCATTTAGAGTAAATTGATTGCATTTGAGAGACGGTGTTTTAGAGAGGGCTTACCGTGGCGAATACTGAAGTTTTGCTGAGAATCATTGAATGGATGCAGCAAACCTCAGGAGAGGCGATCGCCCCTCCTGACGAGGAACTTCGGAATCGGACGGAGATCAATTTGGATGGTGATTTCTCCTATGTTTCTCTTCGGGGCATCAATTTGGCTGGAGCAGATCTGACGGGAATTTGCTTTGAAGGCTCTAGTCTGTGCGGAGCAAATTTACATGGAGCCAATTTAGAAAAAGCCAACCTCTATCACATCGATCTCAGAGGAGCTGACCTGGGGGAATCGAATTTACGTCAAGCCAACCTCCGAGACGCGTTACTCAAAGATGCGGATCTGACCCAGGCGATTTTAGATGCGGCAGATTTGACCGGAGCCGAGCTAAGCGGAACTCGGCTGAACTCAGCCAGCCTAGGGCGCGTGAATCTGTCAGCAGCAGAACTGCACCGAGCCAACCTGATCAATGCCGACCTGAGTGGGGCCCGACTCGAAGGGGCCGACCTCAGCAATGCCGTCTTAAAGGGGGCACGGCTCGTTCAAGTCCAGCTCAACGAAGCCAATCTGAATCGAGTGAGTCTCGAAGGCGCTTATCTGCGTCGAGTCAATATTAGTGGGGTTAATCTCACAGGTGCCTGCCTGCGGGATGCCAATCTCCGTGAGGCCAATCTCGAACGAGCCAAGCTTGCGGGCTCAGACTTGAGTCGAGCTGACCTACAACACGCGAATTTGAGCCGGGCGTGTCTGGCTGGCGCGAAGCTTCAAGCGACTGATTTGCACCATGCAAATTTGACTCATGCAAATCTCAGAGGGGCTTTCTTGCGGGAAGCCATCTTGAGCTACGCAACACTGACCCGAGCTAACTTAAAACGCGCCAATTTGAAAGGAGCCGAACTGTCTCACGCCATTATCAATAAGGCCGATTTGCGGTCGGCAACCTTATTCGGTGCCACCCTCGAAAAAGCTCGACTGAATGAAAGCTTGCTACACAATACCGATCTAAGATTTGCGCGACTTACAGGAGCCGATTTTAGTCATGCTGATATGCGTCAGGTCTATTGCATGGGAGCAGATTTATTTGGCGCGAACTTGAATGATGTTGATTTGTGCGGCAGTGATTTGAGCAATGCTGTGCTTTCAAAAGCGACGCTGATTGAAGCCAAGTTGATGCGAGCTTTATTGCTTGGAACCAATCTCAGTGAAGCAAAAATCATTGGTGCGAGCTTAATGGGCGCAAACTTAGACGGGGCGATCGCCATCAGCACCGATTTTAGCGAGAGCGACTTGAGTCGAGCCAACCTGAGCAGCGCCCAATTAAATGGCGCAAACCTATACGGAACAGACTTATCTCGTGCAGAGCTATGTAACGCTGACCTGAGTTATGCCAATGTCTACCGGGCTCAACTTCCCCGTGCAGACCTCAGCAATGCAACCCTGATCGGGACAAACTTGACCGGGAGCTACCTCAGCAACGCCTTCATGAATGGTGCCGATCTCACCGATGCAGTCTTGACGGTTGCCGTCCTTCGACATGCTGACCTGAGATTAGCAAACTGCACCCGCATCAACCTGATGGAAGCCATTCTGCAAGATGCAGATTTGAGAAGCACTCGTCTGCACGAAGCCGACCTGAGAGGAGCCGACCTGAGGCGAGCTGACTTGAGGTGTACCCACCTTCGTGAGCAGCATCTTCGTGTGAGGGATACCATTTTTGGAGCAAATCTGGGATTAACCGACGATGATAAACAGTGCCTTGAAACTCAAGGCGCACGAGTCGAGGTGGTGCTGAGTCCTGAACTCAGTTTCAGTCGAGGAGATGTCATCAAACGGGTACTCGATTTATATGATGTGCTCAACAAGTCTCATCGGTATCTTGTTCAACTTGAACGAGAACTAGACCGTTTGCGGGCTTCGGATCAGATGACACAAAACGTTGAAGAATTGAATGGATTTTCTGCTGTTGAAGACTTAATCGCCTGTTTGCGCAGAGACTATCGTCGATTTAGGGCTGAGATTGATGAATATCAGGGACAACTGTGCTGCCAAGAAACAGATTGGCAGGCATGGGAGTTGATTGAAGCGTATGAAAGCATCAATACCCAAATCTTCAGATTAAGCCAGTGGCTACGGCAATTACAGGAAATTCTGAATAATCTCCTTGAGCGCATTCAAAGAGAACATCCGTTATCGAGTGAGTTGCTTTGATGGGGTTGCTCGGTTGGTCAAATTTCCGTTCAGTGCCTGTCCCACAGACATTGGGTCGATGGATAGAGGCTGCTGTTGTGCCGATAGGGTTGGGTGCTCAGGAACAGAAATGCTGGGTTGTAGAAAGGTCACGACATCGACAGGCAGTTCTTTAGGATGAATCGACTTCATCACTCCAAAAATATGCTGCGTCAAAACCGCATAGTCATTTGACACAAACTCGTAGATCTTTTGGGCTTCGTTGAGCGACGTGGTGTTGCTTTTGCTCTCGCGCAACCCTTGAGCTTGAGAAGAATAGAATAGGGCCTTTTTATGACAGGCAACGAGTAGCCCTTGGACGGCTAAATAATAGTGGCGAGCCGGGTTTCGGAGAAGGGTGTAGAGGAACAGAGCCGATGAAGTGAAGGCAATCACCCACGCAACAATTTCACGAACACCGACAGTTAATTCCATAGCAAATGACGTTAGGCAGCGTTGAGAGCAACATACTCTTGAGATGTTAAACGCAAACGCAGAAATCTTCCAATTTCATACAGAGTCGCTGTGGATTAGACCTCTTTGTGGGCAGTGGTGAGCTGAGCCCACTACCACCCACAAAAATAAAATACGTAAGTTCTACTGGGCTCAAAACGCTGACTATTGAGCTGACTATTGAATTTGTGCAGCTTGCTGACGGAGTTCTTCTGAGCGATTAGCCCAAGCCGTATTTCCCTGAGTGGTGAACAAGTCGCGGGCATACACAAACATTTGCTGGGCACTAGCGCGATCGCCCCGTTGTAAAAAGACCAGCCCCGCCCCGTAGTAGGCATTGGGATAGTTGGCGTTGGCTTCAGCAGAACGGCGAAAGGCGTTGAAGGCTCCGTCAATATCATTGCGGCCATATTGAATGGTGCCCAGACTGTAATGGGCTTCGGCGTAGTCTGGGAAAAGCTCGATTGCTCGATTCAGGCTGGCTTCTGCGTCTGCGATGCGGTTTTGACGAAGATAGATTTGCGCCAGGTGATAGGACGGTTCGGGCGCGTTAGGACTCAGTTCAATCGCTCGCTGAAGGGAGGCGATCGCCGCTGAGTCCTGGCCATCATAGCGCTGAACTAAACCCAAGTTGTAATACGCCAACCCCAACTCAGGATCAAGGGCGATCGCCCGTTGCAGATACAGCTCAGCCTGTTCAAAGTTATTCGCCTCAAGTAGCACCGCACCTAAATTGGCGTAGGCCACCGCAAATTGGGGGTCGGCCTGGATGGCCCGATAGAAAGCATTGCCTGCGGGTTCGAGTTGGCCTCGTTGACGAAGCGCAAGGCCAAGGTTGTAGTGGGCCGCCGCTTCGTTGGGATTCAGTTGGGTTGCTCGTTGGAAAGCGGCGATCGCCGCATC
>JAYKJC010000662.1:0-3165 GCA_035285885.1 Leptolyngbyaceae cyanobacterium
TGCCACTGGAAACAGCGGCGGAATTGTGATTGCGGCACGAGAGGTACAGCTCAGGGATCGTTCTCAGATCTCCAGTGCTGTTGCTGGCACTGGAAATTCTCAGGGAGTGAGCATTACAGCTGGTGAGAGGGTCACCCTATCAAACTCTATTGTAGTCACCGAGGTTGTTGAAGGAACGGGGAATGGTAATGGCGGTGATATTACCATCACCACGGGTTCTTTAGAGCTCAGGGATGGGTCTGCACTCTTGGCGGATACAGAAAACATAGGAAACGCGGGAAATATTACCATTGATGCTCGTGACTCGATCGTACTTGCTGGAGTAGGCCCGAATGCGACAAATTCGGATATTTTGGTGCCCAGCCAAATTAGTACCACCGTGGAGTCTACCGCCACAGGGAATGGGGGAGATATTGCGATCGCCACCCACCGACTCACGTTACGAGACAACGCATTCATCACCTCAGAACTGTCTGGTACGGGACAGGCAGGGGACATCACTATCATCAATCCTCGGTTACTTCAACTCCGGGAGGGTGCCGTCATCGCAGCAAGTACGGGAGGGCAGGGAAATGCGGGAGATATCGTAGTGCAAAATGCCGAAACCGTCTCATTAAGGAACAGCACAATTTCTACAACAGTGAATTCAGACGGTGTTGGGCAGGGGGGGCGAATCATTATTGACGCAGATGTCTTAGAGTTGGGCGATCGCGCCCGAATCACGTCAAGCACCTCTGGGGAAGGCGACACGGGGGTGATCCAGCTTCGGATTGACGATTCTATCTCGATATCAAACAGTTCGATTTCATCAGAAGTTACTGAAACCGCGAATGGACAGGGGCGAGACATTACCATCCGAGCCGATGAGTTGAGTTTAGACACCAACGCATTTATTAGTGCTCGAAGTTTCCGTAGGGTCGCCCCATCCAGCGACAATGGGTTTCGCCGTGTATCGTCTACTGCGCCTCTCAGAGGTGATGCCGGAAACATCCAGGTCACCGTCAATACTGTCCTCACGATGGATGATAGTGACATCACAACTCAAGCAGAAGCCTTTGCAGGAGGTGAGATTACGATTCGTGCCAGAGACATTCGCCTCTTTGGAGACAGCGATATTACCAGCAATGTGCAAAGTGGCGCTGAGGGCGGCGGCAATATTACTCTTACAGCAGACTCCATTCTTGCCTTTGATGACAGTGATATTCTCGCCTTTGCTGAAGATGGAGTAGGCGGCAATATTACCTTCAATACTCCTGCTTTCTTTGGAGAAAACTTTAACCCGGACGCCTCAGCGAATGACCCTGTCAACACATTAGACGGCAATGACCGAGTAGATATTAATGCAACTGGGGCGGTCGATGGAGTCATTACCTTACCCGATGTGAGTTTCATCCAAAATAGCCTGAATGACTTACCTGAAGGCGTCATCAATACCGAGTCGCTGATTGCCAATAGCTGTGTGGTGCGCAACGAAGATGGAAGCAGTACTTTTGTGATTACGGGAACGGGTGGGTTCCCAGCGCGACCGAGTAGTATGGATGCGTCAGACTTTCCGACCGGAGATGTTCAGTCCACTTCAGAACCACTGAATAACCAGGATGCTCGTTGGGAAATGGGTGAACCCATCATTGAAGCTCAAGGGGTTTATCAGCTTCCAAATGGTGAGTTGGTGGTGAGTCATGCCTGTCGATACGATTAGGTCGATACCACTAGGGCGTGTTTTAAAACTAGCTGAAAGGGTTGTTTTTTCGTGCGCAAAGCGCACGAAAAAACAACTTTTAAAACAGACCCTAGATAGTTTATTCTGAACGCACCACTGTGACTGTGTTGGTGCTTGTTGACGGACTGTATGAAGAAACCGTTTTATTCGTGGGCGATCGCCTCGTCTCTGCAATCAGTTGGGCGATCGCCCAACTCTTACGCATCGGGTAACCACTAATTTCCTGAACGAACTCACTTCTATTTATTGCCAATTCAATCACCGAAATATAGCGGCTTGCAGCCACGTTAAGCACCTGAGTTGTATGGACACTCTAGATGGCTCTCCCTAAATTTCCTTTGAAAAGGGGGACTTCGAGCCAGTCACTCTATTTAGCCCCCTTTTTCTACGCTGAAGGCGCATACCCGAAGGGGCTTAGGGGGCGGCGATAGTGGGGGATCACAGCGTTGCGCTAGATATGTACGGCACTCTGTGTCGATACAACTGTACCTGATCAACGCATATAGGAAAATAAGTTACATCCATCCAAGCTTTCAGAATCAGAACTTATAGAAATAGAGCTTGCAGAAAACTGCAAGCTCTATTTCTTGATTCAACGTCAAGTCTGACTCAATCATGCAGCCACGTTGGCTGAAATGCCTCGTGAATGGACATCGTAACTTTCATATCTTTGAAGCATCAGGGAGTTGATTTTCTGCCATCACGTTGAACCCAACACTTTTTGATTGACTTCCTTTTGATGTTGCTCAGGATTTTGGAGAGTTCCCATGAAACGCACAGCCCTAGCATTAGCGATTACCACAATTCTTGGCATCGAGTTTGGCTATATTCCCTCGTCATTTTCCCTAAGCCTACCTGAGCAGGTGAGTGCAAACGAACAAGCATCGAACAACGTTCTGGTGTCATCTGAATATTCCTCCTACACACAGGATATCGAATGTCAGAACCAACAAAGGCTAAATCAACAAAGGCTGAGCCCAAAAAGACTAAATCAACAAACTCCACGCTATCAGCCCACAAACGTAGGTCTACCGAGTCGTCGTGAAGGAGGCGGAACTCGGTAAATTAATGAACCTATCCGCTAATCCAAGCTCCATATATTTGTCTTTAACGAGAGGCGATGTGCAAATAATTTCTGAAGAATCTGCCCAATCGTGACAGCCAGATGATTTAATTATTGAGGCTCAAAGTGTCTATTAACTTATCTTATGGAGACTGGACAGAGTGCGTTCACCTCAACACTGGATTATCATACTCAGCGCAAGTCTTATCGGGTTAATTGGCGTATCGCCACAGGAGATACGGCGAGCCAGTGCCCAACCCATCCCTGACAATACACCCAACCTTCCAGACGATCTTCCGGACATCATCGACGACACCCTTCCCGATCGTCCGTCCGACTTCCCCGACTCTGCCCCTGACGAAATTCCCGACGAACCCCAACC
>JAYKJC010000663.1:0-5675 GCA_035285885.1 Leptolyngbyaceae cyanobacterium
CGGCATGGGCATGAGCGTGGCGTGGCCGACGGGAGTGGCCATCAAGTCCAATGCGGGGGTCAGCGCCCAGATTCAGCAGGCAGAAGGAACCATCGGCTATGTGGAATATTCCTACGCTCAACAACTGAGCATGGCCGTAGCGGCTCTGGAGAACCAGGCAGGAACCTACGTTCTGCCTACGGTTGACTCGACCGCCAAAGCACTGGACGCCCTCACCTTACCGGAGTCCCTTGTCGCCTTTAATCCCGACCCGGAGGCATCGGACGCCTATCCCATCTCAACCTATAGCTGGCTGATGGCCTACCAGCAGTATGATGATGCCGCGAAAGCAGATGTTCTGCGAGAGGTGTTGACCTGGTGCATCACGGAGGGGCAAGCCTTTAGCGAAGAACTGGGCTATGTGCCATTGTCTGAGGATGTGACGAATCGGGTGCTGGAGGCGATCGCCCAAATTCAGGCCAGCTAATCACAGTGTGATTGTTAATCGCACCATATGATTTAACTGTAAGCTTACGCTACTGGTAGGGGCAAGGCATTGCCTTTCCCCTACATCTATGGCATTTTCTCCAACTGAACCTAAACATCAGTTTTAATCTCGGATAACCGTTTCCACCAATTTGAATGATCCACATACCATTGGATGGTTTCTCGTAAGCCGTGCTCAAAGGAATAGAGAGGACGCCAGCCCGTTGTCGTTCTCAGTTTAGTAGCGTCCATCGCGTAGCGAAAGTCATGCCCCGGACGATCCTCCACAAAGGTGATGAGCTGTTCAACTGGGCGAACAGGGAGAGCGATCGCCATCTCGTCCAAGTGTTTGCAAATCAATCGCACCAGGTCAATATTGGCAATCTCTGTTTCGCCTCCAATGTTGTAGGCTTCGCCCGGTTTGCCCTTGTTGAGAATAGAGTCAATCGCCCGACAGTGATCTTCGACATAAATCCAGTCTCGCACGTTGCGCCCATCACCATAAACGGGCAGCGGTTTCCCGTGCAGCCCATTCATCGTCATCAGGGGAATGAGCTTCTCAGGATATTGGTAGGGGCCATAGTTGTTGGAGCAGTTGGTGATAAGCGTCGGCAGATTGTAGGTTTTGAAATAGGCTCTAACGAGATGATCGCCTCCGGCTTTCGAAGCAGAGTAGGGACTGTTGGGCGCATAGGCCGTCGTTTCTGTGAAGGGTGGATCGGTGAGGCTCAAGCTGCCATACACTTCATCAGTGGAAATGTGTACGAAGCGATCGCCCGCTGGCTGACCTCGATGATTCCAGTGATGGCGAAAGGCGTCGAGCACAGTGTAGGTGCCCACCACATTGGTGCGAATAAACGCATCGGGGGCGGCAATGGAGCGATCCACATGGGATTCCGCCGCAAAGTGAATGAGGGTATCAACGTTTTCGCTGGCCAAAAGTTTTTCAACCAGGGGGCGATCGCAAATATTGCCATGCGCAAAGGTGATGGATGCGTTTTCTTCAAGGGGGCTGAGATTGTGACGGCATCCCGCATAGGTCAAGGCGTCGAGAACAATGAGGCGATCGCCCGGATGGTGCTTGACCCAGTAGTAAACAAAATTGGTGCCAATAAAGCCCGCCCCTCCCGTCACTAAGATCGTTCGACACGGTGTTGAACTCGGAGAAGAATCAGCAGCGTCCAAAGATGCCAAAGATGATTGTTGCAACATGTCAAGAGGCGCAAATGCCATAGATTAGCCAACCTTGCCCCTGCGATGGGTTATGGCCACACTCTACCGCGCCGATGTTAACTCATCTTTCAGCCGATGATCGAATATGGAGTCTATCAGCAGTCGCCAGCCATTTTGATCAAGGAATGCTATAGTTTCAACACACTGAGCCCATATGGACGAGCGATCGCTTCTCAGAATTGTGACATCACGCTGGAGGCAAGTCAGTCACCTTTAGGTCATTAGGAAGGTTGTTAGGAAGCGTTCCTCCATTACAGTTACAACTACTCCAGTTACAACGACGGCTACCACGACAACGACGGCTACGACCCGTTGGCCTTGCTCATCTTTGGTCACTCTCGCATCATGTCAGCGACTCCTGTTTCTCAACCCTCTTTTGACGCACATCCTCAAAGCGGCTCCCCACTAGAGCCCGCTCAAAACTATGCATCGACGGATTTAGTCACAAAGCTCTATCGAGAACAGAACAAAATTCATGACTTGCTCAGTTCCCTCAGCTTTGCCCTGCGCAGTCTGCGAAACCTCAACCAGTTCTTAGAACTGACCCCACTCATTGCTAGCCGAGTCACCGATGCCGATGGCGGTGCGTTAGTGCTCTTCAAAGCAGATGGACAGATGCAGCTCGAACGGCTGCATTGTCAGGCAGGCAACCAATGCCAGAGCATCCGCTCAGCGATGGATCTGGCCACACGTCAGGTGATGGAGATGGTTCGCGAAACACCCGTTGAGCCTCGCCTGCTCACCTCGCAATTGCTGAGTACGCTTGACCAGCAGGTTCATGCGATTTTGGGTTCAGACGTGCATCTGTTCGGCACGCCTATTCTGGTAAGAAATACGGAACGGGGTCGCCTCTATATTTTTAGCTACAGCGATGATTTTGCCTGGACGGATGCCCGACAGAAGCTCGTTCGCCTCGTGTCCGATCAAACGTCAGTGGCGATTGAGAATGATGAGCTGAACGCTGAGCTTCGCAAGAAAGAACGACTCGATCGAGAACTGGAAATTGGGGCGGAAATTCAGTCTCAGCTCTTGCCCCGACACTGCCCGACCATTGAAGGCGCAACGCTGGCCGCCCGCTGTAAAAATGCCAATCGTGTCGGCGGAGACTATTACGATTTTGTACCCGCTGATTACGATCAGCTCCAATATCGCCCCTGTAATCGGCCTGAGCAGGGTCGCTGGAGTATCACCATTGGCGATGTCATGGGGAAAGGAGTTCCTGCCGGGCTGATCATGACCATGCTCCGGGGCATGTTGCGGGCAGAAATTCTCAATCAACACACCCCAGCCCGCATTCTTCAGCACCTCAATCACGTCATGTATGGCGATTTAGATAACTCCAATCGGTTTGTGACGCTGTTTTATTCAGAATATGACCCGAAAACTCGCCTGCTGTCGTTTAGCAATGCAGCCCACAATCCCCCCCTGCTGTGGAGAGCCGAGAGCCAAACCTTGGAAAAGCTCGATTCTGACGGAATGCTCATCGGGCTTGAAATGAATACGCAGTACGAAGACGGACAAGTGCAGCTCTTTCCTGGCGATACCGTGGTTTACTACACCGATGGGTTTACTGAAGCTGCAAATCCTGAAGGGACTCGATTCGAAGAAGAGAACTTGTTAAGCGCCATCGAACGAGCCTGTCGGCAGGGCTACGCGCCGCAAAGGATTCTGGATTATTTGTTTGAGCAAATTCAACAGTTTATCGGCGTTGCCCGCCACAACGAAGACGACATGACACTGGTGGTTCTTCAGGTAAATGCTGATACTGAAGCAAAGTCCTCGATCAATCCTTAGGACTTGCCAGTGAAAAATTACGTCAGATCACCTTATTTCCCTCGAAGTGTGGCACACTAATGGCGATTCAATGACGAAGCGCGAGATAAACCAGAACCATGTTGGGAACTGGACAAGGTTTTCTGCTATCGAGTCGTCTTGCCATTGAAGGCTTGTTGCTGTTCACCTACATGATGCTATGATGCTGTTTCATTTGCTTCAGGCAATCCCTGATCTGATTGTGACCCTTCCTGATGGAGCCACCTGGATGGAGTCCTTCCAGCATGCGATTCATATTTCGCCTGCGGATTGGAGTCTTGTCGCTCAACAGTTTGAAACGGATGTGTTTGCTGACTTTCGCTCTTTTTTCAATAACTTTATTGAATCGGGACAGGTATGGGCACTAATTGTTGGCGTGATTATCGGATATCTGTTGAGAGGCTTAACCTCATACGGCTAAGTCCGATGGAGTAAATTTCAGGGCTCATTTCAGGCGGTGTCAGTTTGGGCAATTGCCAACCTCGGCCAGTGTCAGTTTCGGACATTGACGATCAGTGTGAATTTTAGTTCAACGTTAGGGTGATCTTGTGACCAACGATTCGAAACAAACGTGGAGCCAACGATTTGAATCATCGCTGCATCCGGCGATCGCCCATTTCAACGCCAGTATTGGGTTCGATATTGAGCTGATTGAATACGACATCACAGGGTCCCAGGCCCATGCAAAGATGCTGGCAAAGACGGGCATTATTTCCCAGGATGAAGGCGAGGCGATTGTGTCTGGATTGGAAGCCATCCGCCAGGAGTATCGCTCCGGAACGTTTCAACCGGGGGTGGATGCAGAAGACGTTCACTTTGCGGTCGAACGGCGACTCACCGAGTTGATTGGGGATACGGGTAAAAAACTCCACACGGGGCGATCGCGCAATGATCAGGTCGGCACAGACACCCGTCTGTATCTCCGGGATCACATCACCCGCATCCGACACCAGTTGCTGGAGTTTCAGCGGGTCTTGCTGCGGCAAGCCGAGCAGCACATCGAAACTCTGATTCCGGGCTATACCCATTTGCAGCGTGCTCAGCCGTTGAGTCTGGCCCATCATCTCATGGCCTATGTGGAAATGACCCATCGCGACTGGGAGCGACTGGGGGAAATCTACCGTCGGGTCAATACGTCGCCCCTTGGATGCGGTGCCCTGGCGGGCACAACGTTCCCCATCGACCGTCACTATTCTGCAGAGTTGTTGGGATTCGAGCGCATTTATCGCAATAGTTTAGACGGAGTGAGCGATCGCGATTTTGCCATCGAATTTCTCTCTGCCGCCAGTCTTATCATGGTGCATCTGTCCCGTCTTTCTGAGGAGGCGATTCTCTGGGCCTCTGAAGAATTTAGCTTCATCAAGCTGAACGATAGCTGCTCCACAGGGTCAAGCATCATGCCCCAGAAGAAAAATCCCGATGTTCCCGAGTTGGTTCGAGGCAAAACAGGACGCGTATTTGGCCATCTCCAGGGCATGCTGGTGCTGATGAAGGGCTTGCCCCTGGCCTACAACAAAGATTTGCAAGAAGACAAAGAAGCGCTGTTTGATGCCGTGCGGACGGTCGAAGGCTGTCTCGAAGCCATGACGATTCTCATGGATGAGGGCTTGGAGTTTCAGCCTGCCCGATTGAACTCAGCCGTTGCAGAAGACTTCTCCAATGCCACGGACGTAGCCGATTACCTCGCCTCCAAAGGGGTGCCGTTCCGGGAAGCCTATAACCTGGTCGGCAAAGTCGTGAAGACAAGCCTCGCGGCTGGAAAGCTGCTGAAGGATTTGTCCCTGGAGGAATGGAAGTCGCTCCATCCCGCCTTTGAAGAAGATATCTATGGGGCGATCGCCCCTCAGCAAGTGGTCTCTGCTCGAAACAGCTATGGAGGAACGGGCTTTGAGCAAGTCCGGCAAGCTATCCAAGAGGCACAGTCGCGCTTAGCGCATCACTCGTAGAATGATTGGGTAGGGTGCTGTTAGGCATAGCCGTAACGCACCACCCTATGCACTGCCCTATAAGGATTTGATGCGTTACGCTATTGCTAACGCACCCTACAAAAGCGGCCAAGGCTAGGGTCTGTTTTAAAAGTTGTTTTTTCGTGCGCAACGCGCACGAAAAAACAACCCTTTCAGCTAGTTTTAAAACACGCCCTAGCGTGTGGATTGAAGTCTGAT
>JAYKJC010000664.1:0-4729 GCA_035285885.1 Leptolyngbyaceae cyanobacterium
TGGCTTGGTGCCAATGATCGGCAGCATGGTCGAGGGCATCAACCACAGTGAGCAGGTCGCGGAGGAGAGTTTCCTGCTGTTTGCGAAGCTGAATTTTTTGATTAGCCAGTTCTCGGGGCGATCGCGTCATGGAGGTACGGTTCAAAAGTGAGCAAAGAGTCGAATTTATTCTAAACGCTGCCTTGGGTTAGGCAAAGCCCTGGCAGGAGGAATGATTAGAGTCCCTTTCCAACACCCTCGACGGGGTTTTCAGAGAGTTTCAGAGAAGGTCTTGGAGCAAGGGATAAAAGAGAAAGGGGTAAGGAGATTTCTAGGAAAGAATTTACCCGTTGATTTGGGCTTCGACTTCGCTCAGCCCACAGGTCGTGAGCGTTGAGCGAAGTCGTTCGCGAAGCTTCTCCCAAGTGGAGAAAACGCGGGAATGCAAGTATTTTCTTTGCTAGACATCGCCTAAGAGAGAAGGACTAAAAGGTTAACAGAATCAGGTCATTAATGGTGACATCAGCGGCGGCGATCGCCCGCTCCTCCAACTGATTCAGCAGTGTCTCGTCCAGTTCTACCTTGATAGGACTCAAAGTAAAGAAATCATCATCTGATTTAGGGGCTTTGCGAATAGCTTCATAGGCGGCTCGAATCGCTTTAAATTCTTGGGGATGGCTGTGGGCCGGAAATTCCTTTAGCTTGGCATGATAGGCGGCTTTAAGGTCAGCCGGGGGAGCTCCGGGAGAAATGCCCAGTCGATCATAATGCTCTTGCATACACGTTCCTCTTTAAAAATCCTCTTAAAAGTCTTCTTGAAAATCTTCCTAAAGTTCAAACCAGGGCTTACGTTTCTTAGACGATGATTGGCGTCTTTCTTTACGAGAAACCGGGATAAAGAAAGGATCGTCGTCAAAATCATCGTCATCAAAGTCCCCATTCATCTGGGCTTCAAGCTCTGGCAGCATCCCCGCCAGAATTTCTGGAGGAATGTCTACGCCCATCGTTTGGCGAGCGAGATTCTGAAGAACATCGAGCATATCCATCTGACTGGGGTCATTCAGTAAGTTGACGTTGTTCCCCAGAGCATTGACGGTCATTTCATTCGCCTTAAACCAGTCTTCTTCACGATAGGCTTGAAGGGCTTCAGCATCCTGAAGCCGACGAGCAATCTCAAATCCCTGGTCGTAAAACGTCTGATAGTCCCGAGAGTTTCTGGGATAGAGCGTTGCCTTTGCCAACAGCAGTAATGGATTTTGAGGTTCTTGCTCCAAATATTCATCAATGAAAGGCCGGAATGCCTGATGCATATAAAAACGGCGCATCTCTAGCTGGGTGCGAGCTAAGAAGTTCCCTGGTTGAGGAGAACGGTTCAGGGTCGCCATTACCGCCATTTTCAAGCGATCGGGAGGCAGGTTTCTCAGCGGGAGGAGCACCAGATGGGCCTGCATTGCTTCGGGAGTGTCTGCCTTTAGATCAATCAGCTTCTGGAAATACTGACTCTGGAGCGCTGACATGCCCTTTTTATTGCGTCTAGCATGGTGATAAACCACAAGGTAAATGGCTTTCAGAATATCCACCTGGTCGGCAGGAGAATGCGATCGCAACAACTCATCCCACTGGGCCGTGGCTTTTTTCTGGTTGAGGGTAATCTTCTGGCTGCTACTCGGTTCGTCTTCGGCAGCATTTAGAAAGATCTGGAGCGCCTGGATCGGAGGCGTGGGCTTTTTCTGTTCTTTAACGGTCTGCTCCATAAGCACGTAGTTTTGAGCCGTAAGGGCTTCGACCCAGAGAGGGACATCAACCTCCGTATCAACCGTTGTATCGCCAAAGTGTTTGCCAAATTTTCGTCGAACGGCCTTGGCGGCATCTGAATCGCCTTGCTTTTCCAGCGTGTTTAGCAGAGCCGAGTAAACTTCGTCAAAGCGGCAACCTGCTTCCAACGCCTGAGTCAGGATCGTCACGGCTGCATCCCATTTGCCTTTCACATAAGCCTCTAGCCCTTTGCGACCAATCACCTCAGGATGGTTAGGGGCGTATTTTTCTGCCTCGCGAACGCTACGTTCTCCATCCCGAGTATGACGCGCGCGCATCTGACTGTCTGCCAACCAGCAGTAAAGCTTTGCTAACGTCGAGTTTAGCCGTTGTTCAGGCCAGGTTTCAGGCTGCTGCTTGGCATTTTGTCGTACCCAGTTGATTATTTGGTGAAGAACATTCTGAGTCTCACTGGGAGAACCTGCGGATCGTAGTGCTCCGTGAAGATGCAGTGCTAGATTTGGATCAAACTCCTTCTCGTCAATCGCTTTGCCCCAAAAGTCCGCCGAGCAGGCTAATTCGCCCTCCATACGAGCTTGCTCCCCAGCCTTCAGCATGAGAGGACGGTACAGCGACTCCAGCTCGGGATAGTCAGTCAGCACAGGCTTAGACAGGTCAATCGCAAGGTGAGCCGCATCATGGGAATTATCGTGCCGAATCAGGTAAAGCATCGCCAGCACGAGAGCCGTCGGATACTTCGCCACATCAGGAGCATCCAGGTCAATAAACTCCGCCGGATTTTGATGGGTGAGGGCGACATGGCGCAGCGCTAAGACTTGAGTTGCCGGATGTCGCTTACGGACTGCTTTGAATAATTTAAACTCAAACCCCGGAGGAGATATTTTTAGAATGTGTTCAGAGTCATGCCATCTGCCTGCACTCTGCTCCGCGTAGATCCGCCAACTGCTCGGGGTATCGTTAGGACTCGCGGGTCGTCCCATTTTTTGGAAGTGCTCTAGAGCCTCTTCAGAGTCTCCCGCTTTCATCGCTAGAATACCCCGTGCCCAGTGGAGCTGAGGTGCATAGAACCGTTTGGCTTGGGATTTGATGAGCGTTTCAACGACATCATCTTTACCGTTGAGGAACAAGAGCTTCAGATAGCAACCGCCAAAGTCTTTGGGTAGCGTTTTGTCATCAAATGCAGTCTGGATGATGTCGAGTGCAGGGGCAATTTTCTCCTGAGCGAGTAGCGTTTTAGCAAGCCAGTAGTGAGAGTCACCGTAGAGTTGTTGGGCGATCGCCTCCCGCAGGGACTTTTCAGCACTATCATACTTGGCTCTCTCAAACTCATCTTTCCCTTGAGCAAGCCAAATATCTGCTTCACGAATTTTAATGTCCACGTCGGGCTTTCGCTTTAGGGTTTGCTGAAGCTTCCGGATAGCCTGAGTATACTTTTTCTGCTCAATCAGGTTTTCCAACTGCGTTTCAAGCTTTTGATCAGAAGTCGAAAGCTTGGACAATTCGTGCTTAATCCCCTTGAATTTAGCCAAAATCGAGTCTCCCTAACTGCACCATTCCTGTCCCAGAGCCTGGGGCAGATTACTTTTTAGGTTAGTTGATTTTACGGAGTGCAACAAATTCCTTTGTGGTAAGCGGCGTATGATGACCAGGAAAAGCAACTAAACTTAATATTTTGGAGCCTGTGGCACATTGCTCACGATGATGTTCTCATTCCCAGACGCAGGTCAATCGCCCTACAGAACGCTTATTCCAGCGCTTCATGGCAATGGGCGATCGCCCATCATCTGTGCCAGTGTAAATAGGCGATCGCCATCATTGCCTTCAAATTGCATTCAAAACACTCGGATTCAAAGCACTCGAATTCAAAATTAAGGGCGATCGCCGTTGCTCTAGGACGTTTATGGGGATATCCATTACATGATCACTGAAACCATCTTTGGGACGGCTATCATCTTTTGTTCGCGTTTGACGGATGTCACCATCGGTACGTTGCGCATTAGTATGCTTGTGCGTGGATATCGGAAAATTGCCGTTACTCTAAGCTTCATCGAATCGCTGCTGTGGCTGTTTGCGACGAGTAAGGCAATTCAAGGTATTGATGATCCGCTGAAGTTTTTAGCCTTTGGGGCGGGATTTGCTTCAGGTACCTTACTCGGTTCGATGATTGATGGTTGGCTTGCCCTGGGCGATTCAGCGATTCGGGTGATTGCCCCGGTACACTCTCCCCCCGTCGCCGAAGCGCTCAGACAAATGGGGATAAATATCTCAGTTCTCAACGCATCTGGAGCGGATGGAGAAGCCCGAATTACCTTTGGCATCATTCCAAATCGAAGGAAGAATCGAGTGCTACAAACCATTAGCGCGATCAATCCAAAGGCACTTGTTAGCATTGATGCGGTGACAACCGCTGATTTAACGGGCTATGCCATCTCTCACCCGCAGACCCAGTGGTATCATCGGCTGATCAAACGATAGACAGCCTCTATCCTGGAAACTTATGAAATCTGCAATTATCTTACTTCCCAGGATTCTATTTCTTTCGCCTTTGATGCCAGTTGAGCCTGACGTTGCCCTGCACTCCGAGCATGAATGCACCACAAACTGAGAGGGGTTGAGAGAAGGGTAATCCAGTCGTTTGATGAATGATTTTTTGATGAATGACTTTTGCGGAGAACGTGTTGGGGAATTTCTTTGAGGAGCCATCGAGTCAGTCGTCTAATGGATTCAGCGGTGGAGAGCGGTGGGTTCAGCGGTACTGCGTGGAGGTCGTGCAAGTATTGGTTCGATCGTCCGTAGCGTTGCCATTGACTGCGGAGTTCTGCCAGGGTTGAGCGATGGCGGTGCTGCACCACTGCGCTTTCTGCAAAGGCGATCGCCCACCCCGTTTCCTGTTGAATGCGCCAGCAGATATCGGCATCTCCGCCCGTTGTCAGGTAAGGTCGAAACAGTCCTACCTGGCGAAACGCGTCTCGTC
>JAYKJC010000665.1:0-3965 GCA_035285885.1 Leptolyngbyaceae cyanobacterium
CCAGTAGGGTGCTGTATAGCCCAAAGGGCATACCAGAAAAGCGAAGCGTAACGCACCGTGGGTTGGTAACTTTATTTCAAGAGATCTCTAAGACCAGAGGGATGTTATGAGGATCATGGCGCTATGCGCGTTGGTTAAGTACGGTTGTGTGCTTAACGCGGTTGCAAACCGCTCTATTGCAGAGAGACAAGATTAAACTCCTGCTGAATCGATGGAGTCAGCAGTCTGAACTTCAGCAGTTCCTTCAGCATAAAAAAAGGCTTTCCTTGATTCGACCCATGAATGGTTGAAAAGCCCTGCTGATAAATGTTTTCCCCATTGCCAATCACATACGCTGCACCCGTTAGCGGGAAGGGTTCAAGGGGCGTGCCGTTGCTCTTGAGCGTCTTTTCAATGTTTCTATGGTTACTGCCAGAATAATAGTCAATCAAATCACTTGGATAATCATCGTCGTTCTCTGGAATCGGCCACAGATCAAACCTCACAATATTACAGGTGCCACACCAGTGATGAAAATGGGACTTGCGAAAATAGATAAACGGACTCTTCTCTTGATAGACATATCCTGTGTTGAGAAACCATCCGTTTGCCTGGCGATGACGATTCGTGAATTCTGCAATTCGGCAGCTTAAACAATCATCTGCATCAACCACCATGACATGATCCGGAGCAAAAGATGCGGCATGTCTTAATCCGATAATTGTTTTCTTCGCTTTATCCATTCTTCGCTGTTCAATGTTTTCTCCAGGAGGAAGAAAATCGACGCAGAGATACTGCAAATGTGGATGCTGAACAGAAACGTTGGGTTTTTCATGACACACCACAATAACCCGAAACTCTGGATCGGTTTGGTGACACACCGATTGAAGGCAGCGTTCAAACAGTCGGCATACGTTGCCCCAGGACTTTGATACTTTCTCACTTTTAAGGGGAATGACAAACACAATCATAGGGATTCTTCAGAAAAGATCAGATTGAAATGAGGCGTTTCAAAAAGGCGTTGAAGAAAGAAATCTGTAGAAAAGTAACTTTATTTCGAGTTAGGGGTTAGAGGGTGTTTGAAAAGTATTGAATGTCATGCTGTTGGCGAAGTCGCGCCATCGGCGCTATAGAGCAATCGCAGAGTGAAGCATCTCGGCGTAAAGGCTCAAAGCCTAGATTCCTCATTGCGCTTTGCTTCTCTCGGAATGACAAATGTGACCTTTAAAGCACCCTCTAAATCCCTCTTCTAGGAAGGGAGAGGGACTTCAATCTAGCTCCCCTTCTCCCAAATTGGGAGAAGGGGGTGGGGGATGAGGGCAGATCTGCAAAAGTGACATGCTTTCAGTCACAATTTTCTTAAGAAGCTTTTTTACTGCAACCCAAAATTGCTCAAAGCATAAGTTCCAGAAATAGCCATATTGAGGAAATTTTTTAGCTAGAAGTGCATCCGCAGGGAGCATCAATCTAAACTCATTTTTGTTCGACTGATCCATGCTGATGTATCGAATTTGTTCAGGTGCGGGCATCCAATGACCCACAATTCGTTCGCGTTCAAAAAATTTGGCCTGAATAAATAACCCGAGCATTCTATCCAGATTCCAGAGAGGAATCCAGGTGAGCGAATGGACAAGTTTCATGGTGCTGGTGATGTCTGCTAGGGCAGGTTGAACGAGTTCTGTCTTCCAAACTTTGTTATTGAAATTCTCAATATGCGCCCCGTGCATGTCTTTTCGCTTCACATACGGCCCAAGTAAGAACCGCAGATCAAAACGATTACCCAACGGAGCAATGGGAACTTGCTGCAAAATAGCTTCGTTGCTTTTTCGTCGTGCTGCGACCTGCATCTGTTCGATATCAGGAATGGCGTCCCACTCTTTTTGAATATCTTTTGTGGCTCGAAAGTCGATCTTCCTCATGTGTAATCGCAGGCACCAACTTTCAGGAAACCTTGAGAAGTAGGTATGAACCAGCTGACTCACCTGAGGATGAATATAGTCATCATCATCGAGAGCCAATACATAGGTTCCTGAGGCGTTGAGTAACCCAATGAGCCGTTGAAAAACTTCGCCCTTAAAGGGACTGGTAATGGATTTGAACCGAGGGTCGTTGATAGGTTTTGCCCTCGTTGCTGGAGGATACACCAGAATGAATTCTACATCGCCAGCAACCGCGCAGAGCTGATCGAACCAGTATTCACTAAAGGAGCCTCGGGTGGGGGTAACGATTGAAAGAAGAGGGGTGCCGTGCATTGTCAGCAAACGTCATCCATTGAGAGGTATGTACACCCTGTAGCGTTCCCGTTCACCCTGTCATTGTTTGAGGTGAAAGCTCAGTGTTTCTACGGTTTTTTATCCTCTTTAGCTTCAGCGTTACATTAAAAACCGTGTAGGTGCTTAGATGTCATGATAGTTGGGCATGCGGGCTATACGCCCAACCATCATGACCGAGACGCCGTTATCAAAAAACGTTGGGCGGTTACAAACCATAGGTCTTGGGTATGCTGAAACAGTACGTGAGCTGCACACCTTATGCGAATTCTGATTGCGAGCCACACCTATATTGTCAGACTGAACTGTGAAAAGTTCAAAACCCTGTCCGTGCTTTCCCCAGATATTGAGGTCACCATTGTTGTGCCGAAACGATGGCGTCCGGGAGGGGTGCAAAACAGGGTGGTCGAGTCTGAACCGTGGCAAGAAGGAAACTTTCGAGTGGTGCCGATCGCCAATTTCAGCCAAAATAATCAGGGGCTACTTACCTTTTCCCCCGACCTCATCACCCTGCTGCGTCAGTTTCGTCCGCACATCATTCAAACAGAGCAGGGGGCAAAAGCACTGGCTCAGGTCGAAATGATCGCCCTAAATCGAATGCTTAAGCTGGGAGCCAAGCTGCTTTTCTTTACCTGGTGGAACATTCCTTATACATTGACGTTCCCTGTTTCGTGGCTAGAGCGCTATAACTTATCTCACACCCACGGCATTATCTCAGGCAATCAAGAGGGGGCAGATATTCTCCGAGAGCGAGGCTTTCAGGGCGAAATTCGGGTGTTGCCGCAGTTGGGGGTGGATGAAGCTCTTTTTCAACAGCGGCAGCACCCCGATCTGGCGACACAGCTTGGCATTCAACCCGATGAGTTTGTGGTTGGGTTTGTCGGGCGTTTTGTTGAAGAAAAGGGATTACTGACGTTATTCAAAGCGTTGGGCCAACTGAGCGATCGCCCCTGGAAATGCCTGATGGTGGGCCGTGGGCCTCTGAAAGAAACGCTCGTGCGTCAGGCTGAAGCTGGAGGATGGGGCGATCGCCTTATCTGGGTCGAGAGTGTTCCCCATGATGATGTGCCTCGATACATCAACTTGATGAGTACGCTGGTCTTACCTTCAGAAACCACCTACCAGTTCAAAACACTGACGGCAGTGGGTTGGAAAGAACAGTTTGGACATGTATTAATTGAAGCAATGGCCTGTCGAGTTCCGGTGATTGGGTCAGATTCGGGGGAGATTCCCCATGTGATTGACCAGGCCGGACTGATTTTTCCTGAGGGAGATGGGGATGCGTTGGGCGATCGCCTCATCCGTTTAATGGAGAATCCTCAGCTTGCCGACGATTTGGGCGATCGCGGCTATGAGAGAGTTCTGGCCCATTACACCAATCGCGCACTGGCCAAGAAACATCTAGAATTCTACGAGGATTTGTTGAAGACATGAGTGCTGCGTTGCGCGTGCTGCAAATCATTCCATCCATTTCTCTGGTGTATGGAGGCCCGAGCCAAATGGTGTTGGGCTTCTCAAAAGCGCTCGCAGCAGAGGGAGTTAACGTCACCATTCTCACGACCGATGCCAATGGGGACACCGGGCAAGCCCCCCTCGACGTACCGCTCACTGTTCCCGTCGAGCAGGATGGATACAGGATTCGATACTTTCGCTGCGCTCCCTTTCGTCGCTACAAGTTTTCCATCGAGTTGCTGAAATGGCTGTCCACTCACGCGA
>JAYKJC010000666.1:0-8663 GCA_035285885.1 Leptolyngbyaceae cyanobacterium
CCCGTCCGGCGATCGCCCGCATGGCCCAAAAGTAGCTGTTTCGAACGACAGAACCGCCCTTCTTATAAACCGGGACGTCGTCTTTGTGGATAAGCACAAGATCGTGCTCAAGTCTGGCTCGCATACATTTATCTTCTACTGTCTAACTGCAATGACCCGTCAGGTCTTTTGTGGAGAGTGCCGTCAGTGTCAGCGTAACGCACGCCGCGAACGGGGCAGTACCGCTTTACGCTTTTGCGTTAAGACATTCGAACAGGATGCTTTCCCTGCTGCTGCGTACTTGTTTAGCGTTGGCAGTTTCTACCCCCCTAAAGCTCCCCCTTGGTAAGGGGGGAAGTTTAATTCTCCCCTTACCAAGGCTACTAAGTACACACATCTTGGCCCTCACCCCCTCAATCCCCCTCGCCCATTTTTGGGCGAGGGGGAAGCCAGATAAGGTGTTCCGGCTCCCCTTCTCCCGTTCTGGGAGAAGGGGTTGGGGGATGAGGGGACAGCTTGAGCAGCAAGGGTTTCAGAACTTATGTGTATTTAGTAGCCTTACCAAGGGGGAGCTAGAGGGGGGTCACGCTAAACAGATATGGGCGATCGCCCAAACAGTGCATTAGACCGTTCAGTGTTCGCCCTGACAATGAATTGACTACACCGAAATTTAGCCTCCGACGCTAACAGTGTCGGTCACCTCAATCGAACCATCTTCCGCAATGGTCCAAATGTCGTAGCTCCCGGACACATCGCCTTGCTCGTCCAAATCCACCATGCTGCTGGCTCCCTGGAAATTAATGTCTTCTCCAGAACGAACAAGCTCAAGCGCTTCGCATACGTCAGACACTTCCTGCCCCGGTGCGTTCGCAACATCAGGAATCGCTCCCTTGATGTCGGTTCCAGTATTGGACTGAGCCGCCTCAGCCGCTAAGACGATCAAAGCAGCGGCATCCCAGCTATTGGGATCAAACACCCCCGGATCGCGATCATATTCTGACGTGTAGAGTTCCTGAAAGGCATCCAGCCCTGGCCCACCGGAGCTGGGGGCGGTTCCGATGACGCCTTCGATAATGTAGGTACCCTCAGGCGTTTGACCGACCAGTTCTGCGACGGAGTCGTCCTTCATGCCGTCTGTGAGAATCACATCTACAGAACCATCTAACAATCCCTGTTCGTACGCTGATTTCAGAATTAAGCTCCCGGTTTCAGGATAGGCCACAATCATCACTGCGTCAGGACTGCCGCTAAATGCTTCAATGACTTCAGAATCAAAGGTCGTGGCATCGGGAGGATAAAGCGTTGGATCATCGTTGTTGGCGATCGCCCCTCCCAAGTCTTGAAACGCAGAACTGAACGAGTCCACCAATCCATTGCCATAGTCATTATTAATGGCTAGCACTGCGACCGTTTCATAGCCATTCTCTTGGGCCAACTCAGCTAATGCGATTCCCTGAAACGTGTCGGGCGGAGCAGTACGGAACCAGAACCCGTCAAAATCACCCGCCAGTGCCCGTTCGGTAAACACAGGGCTGGTGCTGGAGGGCGAAATCTGGACAACTTCGTTGCGAACGGCAATATCAACCGCCGCACTCGACACTGAACTGGCAGCGGCACCAACCACGCCCGCCACCTGATCGACTTCTGCAAGTTTGGTCATGGCAGAGGCTCCTGCCGAGGGTTCGGTCTGGTCATCTTCTGAGATGAGAGTGACGGGCTGACCCAGCGCACCGCCACAGGCATTCACCGTATCGACTAATAAACTGACGCTATCTTGCATGGGGCCACCATACTGAGCCAAATCTCCAGTAATGGGCAAAACTGTTCCAAGCTTCAGTCCTTCTCCAGTCGCTTCGGGAGCTGCCGCTTCAGATGATTCTTCGCTCGTTGCGTCTGTCTCAGTCGGAGGGGCTTCAGATTGGCAGGCAGCAAGCGCTAGCAGGAGGGCGATCGCCCCTCCTCGTCCAAGTCCTTTCACCCATCCACTAAGAGGACGACCATAGAATTGTGGCGTATTCATAGATTCTTAAAGCTCCTTTTTATTGATGAATCAATTGATGAATCATTCGTGAGAATGGAATGTGTTGAGAGAAAAATATCTTGCCCTATTCAAACTGACCGAATACCCGACGATTAATAAGATAATGTTAAGCATTTGTTATTCAATGTAAACAAATGCTGATAACGAATGTTCCGACTGCTGAGTATTATCTATGAATCAGATGGGTAGCGACAAGTGCAGCGAAGGGATTGGTTACATCGTGGGATAGGCCGTTCAAACAATTGGCCTGCTGATGACTGAAGGGCTCCGTTGGATTGCTACAGTGTGACCATCTGAAACCAATTTCCCTCAAGCGTTGTAATTGATATGGGTTTTAGAAGCGTTTCTACGAACTGGATGAGATAGCGCTAGACTCATGGGGAGAGATTCAATCAGCAGTAACAGTCATACCCGTTGATATTGGTGAGGAGCCATTTTATGAAATCGTTGATTCGCAAAGGTGCCGCAGCACTCACAGCTGGTGGAATTATTGTTGGTTCACTGATCTCGGCAGGCGCAAGCGCCCTTGCGCTGACCCGTGAAGAAATTTCCCAACAGCTGCGTCATGTTCCTGTGTTTACAGTAACCGACGAGTCCGGATCTCCTCTCGTTTCTGAGGTCTCCGCAGAAGATGATGTCCCTCCTGTCACTCAGGTCTTTATCAGTCAAGCAGACGCAGAAGCGTTCATTAGTGGATTGAGTGAAGCCGATCCAGAACTTGCAAGTTCTGTTCGAGTCACCGCTGTATCTTTAGGGCGCATTTACGAAGTCGCTCTTCAAGGACAAGAGCCCGATTCTCGTCTGGAATTTATCTTTGTTCCTCAAGAGAGCCAGGTTCAATCTGCTGTCACCATTATTCAAGAAGGGACAGAAGAAACCGTCGAGGAGTTTTCTGGGGTTCCTTTGTTTACGGCCCGGTCTGTTGAGTCTGACAGCGATGAATTTGGATATTTGACCATCCAGCAGGGGGATCGAGAAGTGGTTCCCATGTTCTTCACAAGCGAAGACCTGCAATCTCTCCTGTCTCAAATTTCTCAAAATCAGCCCGAGTTGGCCTCTACGCTCGAAGAACATGTCGTTCGTCTAGAAGATTTGATCTTCACCCTCGAAACGAGTGACAATACAGACCTTCAGCAAATTCAGCTGATTCCTTCCAGTGAAACGTTGCGATACATCCAAGAGCAAATTGAAGAGGAAGGTCAGTAGAGTTCAGAAACCTGAGGGTAGCGATAAAGAGCTGCCGATAAAGGGGATGCGGACAGAGTGCGATCGCCATCGCGTCAAATATAGCCTTACGGGCTTAGGTTTGAGAGTGTATTCCCCTCTGCGCGGGGGATTACACTCTCTTCTAGTGTCCTAACCTAAGTGCGTATTGCGATAAAGATCGTGAGGGATTTTTATGGAGACTATTTCGGGCGATCGCCTTTGGCAGTGGCGCAAGTGGGCGGGTCAACTCGCATCTGCTGAAAACATCCCATCGACCGAGATCGACTGGGTGTTGCGCCATTACATTCCAGAACTGGATGCGTTAGCCCTGCGGTTAGAAACCTACCGTGGGGCTTCGTCATTGCAAAGTCACTGTTCCTTAGATGAGTTGACCCGACTCTGGGAACGACGAGTGGGCGATCGCACCCCTGTCCAGCATTTGACTGGAATGACTCCCTGGCGGAACTTCTCGCTTCACGTTTCTCCGGCGGTGCTAATCCCTCGTCCTGAAACGGAGCTGATCATTGACATTGCCGTTGAAGCGACTCGACATCACCCTGAGTTGAGAACGGGGATATGGGTAGACATGGGCACGGGCAGCGGGGCGATCGCCCTGGGACTGGCGGATGTGTTTCCCGATGCGACTATTCATGCGGTGGATGCGAGTACAGATGCGTTGGCGATCGCCCGGAAGAATGCCGATGCGTGTGGGATGGGCGATCGCATTCAATTTCACCACGGCAATTGGTTCGAGCCGATTCACCATCTGCAAGGTCAGCTCAGCGGCATGGTGTCAAACCCACCCTATATCCCCTCCCAGGAGGTTCAAAGACTGCAACCCGAGGTAGCTCGTCACGAACCGCATTTGGCATTAGACGGGGGTACTGACGGTTTAGACTCCATTCGATATTTAGCTAAAGTCGCACCACGCTACCTGAAACCCGGTGGACTTTGGCTCATTGAAATGATGGCGGGGCAGGCCGAATCCGTTATTTCCATCCTAAAAGAGCACCCATTTCGAGAGGCGTGTGTCCATCCAGACTTGTCTGGCATTCATCGCTTTGGGATGGCCTATCGCGACTAGAAGAACTGAGCGATCTAACCTAAGCCTTCTGCCGGGAGGGCTGTCGGACGCAACTCAACCACCAGTGGCTCACCATCGCGGCTAATTTCAATTTCAAGGACTTCACCAATGCGGCTTTTTTCAACTTGTTCTTGAACCTCAGCGGCTGAACTTACTTCAACGCCGTTCACTTTATTAATGATGTCGCCTTGCTTGAGGGCAGCGGCTTCGGCAGGAGTGCCGCTCATCACTTGCCAAATCAAGACGCCTTCATCTTCAGTGATTTCAATGTTGGCGTCTTCTGCTTGGCTGAGGCGAAGGCGGGCTTCGGGCGACAAATCTACCATCTGAATGCCGATGTAGGGATGCTGCACTTCACCTGTGGCAAATAGTTCTTCTGCAATACGAGATGCAGTTTCGATAGGAATGGCAAAGCCTAAACCTTGAGCATCAGCCCGAATCGCAGTGTTGATGCCAATGACGCGCCCCTGGTCATCTAATAATGGACCTCCAGAGTTGCCGGGGTTGATCGCTGCATCGGTCTGAATGAATCGAACCCGTTTGTCAGGAATCCCCACCTGAGAACTGGAGCGGTCGATGGCGCTGATGATACCTGCGGTGACGGTGTTATCAAGTCCAAGGGGGTTGCCAATGGCGATCGCCCACTGCCCTGGCACCAGATCTTCTGAGCTGCCCAGCCTTACACTCGGCAAATCTTCAGCCTCTATTTGAATGACGGCAACATCCGTGACCGAATCGGTACCGACAACACGCCCCTCAAAAGTTCGTCCATCTTTCAGGGTGACATTCACAATTTCTGCGCCAGAAACCACGTGAGCATTGGTGATGAGTTTTCCATCGGCGCTGAGAATAAAGCCGGAGCCCGTGCCCCGTTCTAATTGTTGCTGCTGCTCAGGTAGCTCATCACCAAAGAAGCGCCTGAAGAAGGGCGATTGAAACGGGTCAACGATGCGGTTGGAGACCGTGCGCTCTGCATCAATGCGCACAACGGCAGGCCCGACCTCTTTCACGGCGTCTGCAATAAAGTTGGGATTACTCTGCTGGACAAACGGCGGAGCCACGACGGGTACCGTTTCCTCTTCGGATTCTGTCGGATCGAGCTTCGCGACAGGGGTCAGGGACGCATCTGGCTGGGTCGTGTCTGTTGAATAGGGTTTGAGCTGATACCCGCCCCAAAATCCCAGGATGCTTCCAATCCCCAGAAACGCAGCCCCAAGGCTGATTTGCTTTATTGAAATACCCATCGTTTTTGCCTAAGAACTGATGATGTGTACGCCGAGTCCAGTAGATGCATTCTGCCCGATTTTGAGTTAGCCGGACTAAATGAGTTCATCTCATCATAACTGAGAATTTATTTCCCCTGGGCTAAAAATTAGACCGTTCGTGATCTGTCCTGTCAATACCCCATCCATCATCGGCTCTGCTACTCATGCGTTGGGTATTGATACGACTTGGCAAAGTTCTCAAATCCATAACGAAGGAATGAAGGTTTTGGGCGCGCAGGGCGCGCCCAAAACCTTCATTCCTTCGCGAACTTTGCCAAGTGGAGTATTGAAATGTTTGACATAGATTCGATATGGAGATGTCCCGACCCAGGGCGATCGCCATTGAATAATAAGCACGAACGCCCGACAGAAGCAAATCCCCCAATTTCATTCCTAAATCATAAGATCAGAAGAGATACCTGTCAGGAGCTTTACATCCGATAACACCTGTTCAGGTTTGATATGAGACGCGGTATGACCTTACATTTACAACCCTCTTTACGACCCATTGCCCCTTTTTCTCGAATCACTACGCTACTGAGTTCTTCACTAGTAGCACTGAGCCTCTATGTTCCACTGGAAGCGGGTGCATTGGATACCCCGCTTAATGTTTCTCGTTCAGCAACGAAGCAAGAAGGTTCTTCTACCTCTTTGTGTTCTCCACCTGTGCTAGAGCGACTGATTCAGCATCAGGTGCGCGAAGGGGAAACGATCGAAAGCATTGCGGCTCAATATGACTTGATTCCAGCGACGATCCTTGGATTCAACCCGCAGTTGCAAAATAATCAACTCTCGCCAGGAACCCAGGTGACGGTTCCCCCCTATAACGGAATTCGAGTCAGTGTACCTCAGGGAACCCTGTGGCAAGACTTGGCCGAACAATACAATATGCGCGCAGATGTGTTGTTTGAAGCCAATGGGTGTGGAGATGTTCCTTCAACGGCTTTCATTCCGGGGATTAACTGGTCTCCAACTGCGCCACCTACACTGGCCCGGCGATCGACCCAGCCGATTGGCGGACACCCGCTTCCGGCGATCGCCCCCGTCCTCCGTCAATATGGGTGGCAGACAGAACCTGGCACTACCGCCATCGATTTTCACAGCGGCGTGGATCTTGATGCCACGATCGGCACCTCTGTGTTGAGTGTGGGCAATGGCACTGTCGCCTTCGCAGGAGAGCAAGGCACCTATGGACTACTGGTGGTGATTAACCATCAAGACGGGGTACAGACCCGCTATGCTCAGCTTGAAAGCACCTCAGTTCGCCAAGGTGAAACGGTGCGAGCAGGCCAGGCCATTGGAACGACGGGCAACACGGGAAATGCTTATGCGCCTCATCTACATTTTGAAGTGCGCACGAACTCATCATTAGGCTGGGTGGCTCAGGATCCTGCCCTGTACTTAGAGAATATGAGAATGTTTGAGCGATAAGGCTATGAGCTGAATGACTGATTCTTTAGCTGTGTCGCGCTACTGCGTTGCAACTTTTGTCAGTCACTCAGCCATCAAAACTACTGGGTGACATTTCAAAACTATGTACTTCTCCCGCAACTCTGCTGAACAATTCCTGAAAAATCGAGCGTTATCCGCCATATTGGCTGTATCGCCCCGAAAAATCTGGGTAACGCACAGGAATTAGACATTATTGATAGGCTAATAACTAGATCACTTCGAAAATCATGCATGATTTAGAGCTAAGTTTTGCAACGAGAGGCATCAAACGGGGTGGTGTATTCATGCTCGATGCTCTTAACGCAATTGCGCTGATAGAGGTAGCACGAAAAAGATACCTGTTCTTGGGGTAGATTCGTTTGTCGTAACTGAAACCCATACGCAACCTGTGATAGAACACACTCTTGATTTGTCAGTCGGCTCTTTACCCATCGATACGTGGACAGAAACTCAGCGCTTTGTGAGAAAGCGGCGCAACTTAGGCTTTATGTTTGAAGTTGTCTTATATGACTCACATCGCTCAGTAGGAATGTCAGACCAGGTTTAACCTGATTTAACAAAAACGCAAAAGCGAGAAATTGATCGCCGGATTGATGACTGAAAGAATCATCCAGATGCTGTTCTCAAGTTAGAGCTGATCATAATGGCCACCAATCGCGAAGATGTAAATGTACTGGTCATCAAACTTGTAAATGAGTCTATCTCGCTCTGAAATCCGCTTAGACCAGAAGCCAGACAAGCTATGTTTCAGCGGCTCTGGTTTTCCTAGTCCTGAAGCTGGGTCTGAGCGAAGCATTTCTTTCAGCAATTTACATAGCGCTTTATGTAACTTCTTATCTTTCTCTCGAAGCTGCTCGTACGCTAACCACGTATTGCCCTCAAACACCAACGATCTCATCCAGTTCCCCTTCGGTTGGCTGATAGCCCTGGCCTTGGTGATGCGTTGTGAGCGAGTCGGCTATCTGCTGCATAAGGCTACTGTTCTGTAGAACGTACAACGTTTCTCGTTCTCGGTCCCAGTCATCTGCACTGATAACGACAAAGTCTTCACCCGTGCGGCGAGTTACTTTCAAAGGCGTATGGGTACTGATGACCTGCTCAATGTAGGCTTTAAGGTTATCCCTGAAGCGATTGACACTAGTGGTGTTCATAATCACGCCCGACCGTACAGCATTTCCGTACAATTCTAACTCGCACTCATTTCTGTTACCAGAAGATGCCTCGCAGCACCTTTAACTTCACTGCTCTCAAACAGATACAGTAGACCTTAAGGAATCCAGGAAGGAGAGTGGCCGACTCATGTTTTCTGCGAATCCTAGAATGCCGCGATCGCGATGCTCGTACACCATTTCACCTGTCGCATCAAAGACAAACGTCGCACCCCGATGAGTCATGTATCGGGCGTCGGGCACGTAGGTGTTCCAGTGGCCCAGCACTTCTGCCATGTTGCGAAGACGGAGGGTGGCAAGCTCGAAGGGACGCTGGAAGCCTTTTCCGCCTGCCCACTGAAAGAATGATCCTTTCAGTCGTGGGAGAGGGGCTGCTTTCACTTCTTCGTCATCGGCAATGAGTTGGGGGGCTTGGCGATCGCCCCGATAGCCTCGAAAGACTTCTGCCAGCGTGCCTGGGCTACCAA
>JAYKJC010000667.1:0-4881 GCA_035285885.1 Leptolyngbyaceae cyanobacterium
CATTATCTTTTATTTTTATCAGTTCCATGCTCTCCATTCCTGCTCAACCCTACGACTATCCCCTGCCCGATCGCCCAGAAGCCCTCGCTCTCGTCATCATCGACATGCAGCGTGATTTTTTAGAACCCGGAGGGTTTGGCGACGCTCTGGGCAACGATGTGTCGCGACTACAGGCGATCGTTCCAGCCTTGCAAACACTGCTGAACGCGTTTCGAGAACTCGGATTACCCGTCATTCATACCCAAGAATGCCATCAGCCCGACCTGTCCGATTGTCCGCCCTCAAAACAGCAGCGGGGCGGCGAAGGCGGACTCAAGATTGGCGATGAAGGCCCCATGGGTCGCATCCTCGTCATGGGCGAACCTGGGAATGCGATTATCCCTGAGCTGAGTCCCATCGACGGGGAAATTGTTATCACCAAGCCTGGAAAAGGAGCCTTTTTTAACACGCCCCTAGAAGACGTACTAGAAGACAAGGGAATCACCCATCTCCTTTTTACTGGAGTGACGACAGAAGTTTGCGTCCAAACTACGATGCGAGAAGCCAACGACCGGGGCTACGAATGCCTCATGGTTGAAGACTGCACAGAAAGCTACTTTCCAGAATTCAAGCAATCCACCTTGGAAATGGTGCGGGCGCAGGGTGGCATCGTAGGTTGGACAGCATCATCTAATGTGATCTTAGAGACCTTAGAACAAGTCGTACCAATCAAGAACTAGACACTTTTGAATCAGAGTCGCAGTTCAGGAACATCTCGAATTTCCATTCCAAGATTAGAACATTGGGCACCGATATTTTCATATCTCTCCGTCAAACTTTCGTAGGACGCTCTTAGTTCGTCAGCTAAAGTCCTGGTTCTATTGTCCCTAGAAGACCGATAGTATTCTAAACGGTCTTCTAAGTGTTGTTTCCGAGTATTGCTGTAGTTTGTACAGGTTTTCCTCTGTTCATTTTCTCTGGCGATTTGAACCCTCTGTTCAGCCTCTCCAATTTTTTTCAACCAACCCTCTTGATCTCCTCGCCACCACGAAGTTTCTGGAAGGATCTGATTGATAGCTTCACGTGCTGCACTGAAGTTGCCCCCATTAAATGCAGCAGATGCAGCTTCTTGATGCTTGATATTAAAGTCGTAAAGAGACTGGAGTTCTGTAAGTTTTATCTGAGCTTCTTCATAACCTGGAGCATCGACAGGAATTGAAGATAGCAACTGAAAAGCATCCTCTTCATTTCCCTCATCATTTTCTTGAACAGCAAGCTCTATGCTTTTTTGAACCCATTCTGATTTAAGCATCTCAACAGTTCCGAATAGAGGATTATTACTAGGAACTTCGCTGATAGTTTCAATGGCAGATATATAATCGCCTGAACTTGCCTTTTCTTTAGCTTGTTCAATAATTGACAACGTACGACATTCCGCTTCTAAAGCCCGTGCGTCTTCAAAGAAACGAGAACTAGCAGGAATCTGTCGGGATGCAGATTCGCATTCTTTATATTCACCTTGATTTTTGAGAGCATAGATTTCGTCTAGCCTACCTTGCACTTCTCGAACTGTTTTGAAGTGAGAATACGCAAAAGCACCTCCAATGCAGATTGCAAGACTCAATATCGCGCCTGTCCCAATCAACAAGCGAAGCGGAGGCTTAAAAAATTTTTCAGGAGGAATATTTTTTTGAGCTGAAACCTCTCGCTTTGAATTACTGCTATTAGGCAGGGTTCCCTCTAGAATATCTCGGCGATAGTCGCAGTTCACGCAAGCGTATAGACTTCCATATTGAACGATAGTATTTTGTTCACATTGAGGGCATGGCAAGTTAGGCAAATGTTGTGGAATATGTCGAGGCTCTAATTGATAAACCATGTGTAACTCCATAATTAACAGCACCCAAACCGAATAGCGATGATTGAAATTTCTCAAATGAAATTAAGAGAAAACAAGATCATCGTTATGCAGTATTAGTATGCAAACTTTGAGAGGGAGGCTTATATCTTCAGGGGGCAAAAGACAACTCTCTTTGTTTGCATGAGCAAATAATATAGAGGGAGTGTTTGTGAAAACTGAAGTGAAACGTTTCAGAAACATCCAAAAATAAGCCATGAAAAAAATCTTAATAATCTTCATTTCCCTTTATTGAAAAGAATTTCGGACTCTCTGTAACTATTTTTTGTGTTTCAGGTAAACTTTTCTGAAAGCCCTAATGTTGTGTGGTGTACGTTGTGCGAATACATCGTTTCCATAAAAATAGGAAGCCTCTAAGAGGCTTCCTATTTTGAAAAACAGGTTTTTAGAAGTAAGTTCTGACAGACTTCTTAAACATGTGCAGGGACAGGCGTGGGCTGTTTCTTGACCCACTTGGATGTGCAAGGGATCTTTGAGCGATCGCACCGATCGGCGTACTTCTTGGCAATCTCGGTCACCTCTAGCAACAAGCCCTTGCTGAGGGTGGTTGGACGGAGACCCAGATCGAGGAAGCACTTGTTATCAACAGCTAGCTCGTTTTCTGCGGCTTCTTTTCTGGGATTGTCCAGATACGCGATTTCAGCACCCGTTAGCTCAGACACGATTTCAGCCAATTCCCGCACCCGATGCGTTTCAGTCATCTGGTTGAAGATCTTCACGGGTTCGCCTTTCTCAGGTGGGTTCTCCAATGCCAACTGAATACACCGCACGGTGTCCTGGATATGGATGAACGCACGGGTTTGTCCGCCTGTGCCGTGAACGGTCAGCGGATAGTCAATGGCGGCTTGCATCAAGAAGCGATTGAGAACCGTGCCGTAGTCACCGTCATAGTCAAAGCGGTTGATGAGTCGCTCGTCCATGCGGGTTTCTGCGGTGTTGGTGCCCCACA
Source organism: Leptolyngbyaceae cyanobacterium (assembly GCA_035285885.1). Classification (GTDB taxonomy): domain Bacteria; phylum Cyanobacteriota; class Cyanobacteriia; order CAKZMO01; family CAKZMO01; genus JBCCWF01. The sequence continues at coordinate 2,847 of JAYKJC010000667.1, forward strand.
CCACGCCCTGGTGCAAATCGGTAATCCGAATGCCATCGTTCTTGTTGTAGAAATAGAAGAACAGCTGATCCTGGGTTTTGGTCATGTGGTAGACGCTACCAGGGTTCGCCGGATACAGGATTTTCTGTTGGACGCGATCGCCCATGTCTGTTGGAATCTCGATATTAAGATAGCCTTCAGGAATCTTAATTCCGGCGGTGCCATAGCCGTAGACCCCCATCGTGCCCAGGTGCAACAAATGCACCTCCAACCCTGACTCAACAATGGCACAGAGCGTGTTGTGAGTCGCGTTCAAATTGTTGTCAACGGTGTAGCATTTGTGGCGGGGTGACTTCATTGAGTAGGGCGCGGCTCGCTGCTCGGCAAAGTGAATAATCGCATCAGGCTGATGTGCCCGAATTAAGTTCACAAGCCGATCATATTCTTGTGCGATATTGATATTCTCAAACTCAATGACCTTGCCCGTTAGGGCTTCCCATGTGGATAAACGAACCCCCATGGAGCTAATGGGCGTTAATGACCCGGCCTCAAGTTCATTGTCAATATTGCGCCGAGACAAGTTATCGAGAATCACGATATCGTGTCCCAAGTTGGACAGATGCAGCGACGTGGGCCAGCCACAAAATCCGTCACCACCTAATACAAAGACCTTCATGAGCAGTCACTCCTTGAACGGAATTCAACGTACAGTGCTGGCTGCACCCTTAACCCTTGACCAAGAGTGGTTGCGACAAAGAGCCTGGCAGGCCAGCAAATAATCCTTTGCATCGCCAGAGCCGAGTTTCAAACGAAGCTCACAGCGATTCACTTCTTTGACTCGAAGTATTGCTGTTATGCGTTAGCTAAATAGGATAAACTTGATTGTCCCATGTGGTGAGCATTAAACAGTCATTCCAGCTAAAAACTGAGCCCAATCACTTCTCCTCAATGGGCGGATGGGGCGATCGCCACTTTGGGTAGAACTCTTTCGTAGAGAAGGCTCCCGCTTCACAGAACTGCCTTTTTTCTAAATCACAAAGGATAGCGATATCGCGTCTATGGGCTCCAGTTTGTGTATGCAACTCATGCATAATACCAGTCATGTAAGGTGTATGCATGTCCCTCATCGGTGGGTTTTGGGCTTCGCTCGACCGTCACCAATATAGACATTGCTTCAAATGCATAAAGAGACGCTTTGCAAGAAGCTGAACAAGGCTTCACACGATCCGTTCTAGAATTTACAGAATTCTCAGCATGTGATTATTTACGCAAGGCTACATTAATAGTGTAGGTGAAAGCACCACACCCCCCTATTCTGTCTCGGATTGTTGTATATAACTGTTTTGCTCCTATGGCGTATCAACTCAGTACTTTTTCAGTAGCCGATGAGGACTCGTCGATTCAAATTTTAGGTGAAACAGGTGGCACAATTGTTCATGTTTTCCCTAATGGGGAAGCCCAAGTTAAAAAAGGAACAAAGAAGAACGTATCTTCGCAACGCCATCAATCGGTTCAGAATCAGGAACGCACTACCAACACCTTAAACACTACCAACGTATTAAAACAGAAAGGTGATGTTAAGCCCCCACCACCACCGACGCTCTTGCCTGGATGTATTGCCTTTGAGGCAGCAACGCTTGAGCCAGCAACGCCACCAAAGGGTGAACCAGCAAAGATCCAGCCAGCAATGGTTGAGCCAGCAATGGTTGCCCAGGCGGCTAGCTTCACTGTAGAAAAGAAGCCCAAGACCCGTAAGGACCTTGAACGCTATTTGCTTGACCAGAAGCTTGTGTCTCCTGTTCAGCTTGATGTTGCACGCTATGACATGTCGATGTCGAGTATGAGCCTTGAGGACATTTTGGTGGCACGGGGATGGGTTCCAGCAGATATTATTGACCAGTTTCAAAATTCGTAAGGAGCGATCGCCCAAAACCCTCTTTTCTTCGTTGCAATTGGAGAAGTTTGCCAAGTCGTAAATTCAACCTACAGCAATTCTCATTATGAAAATTCAGGGGGCAAAATGGTCGCCGCAAGCGACCATTTTGCCCCCTGAATC
>JAYKJC010000668.1:0-7451 GCA_035285885.1 Leptolyngbyaceae cyanobacterium
CATCATGCTCTGACGATTGGAGAATAAAATGCATTATTCCGTTACAAAATACAAATGTTCAGAATAAAAATATTCAACATCAAGGATGTCAGGCACAAAGCAGATCAGTCTAGTAGTGCCCAAGAGCCTCAAAGTTTGTTCATGACATATTCGTCGTTCGGAATATAGCGTTCCTTAATGATTTATGAAATAAAAAGTGAGAGGTGAGGCAGGCTACGCCCACCCCACCTCTCACTTTTTATTTAGGATTGCTATACATCTGAATAGATGCAAACGTTGAGGGTATCTCATTAGTAACAGTATCTCATTAGTAACAGAGCGTAGCCCTAATCAGAAACAGTGAAGTACCGTAAATAACATCACACCGAGGGAACTACCCCAGTATTTCACGGTTGAATGCACACAATTGATTCAGATTTTAGATTTGGAATTAGGCTTCAAAATCACTTGGGAGATCACACATGGGACTTCAAATACCAACAGTGTTACCTACAGCAACACCCCGAGATGAGCGATCGCAGCAGTTTCAGCAGTTGCAAGCTCAGCTCGCTGAACGCTGGCGCTCAATCGACGAATACGATCGTGATCCCCATGACATTGTCGTCATTCCATCACTTAGCCTCGACACACGCGAGCTAGAAAAAATCAAAGGGATTCATCACTATGAAGAGCGCTTGCTATACACGGTGATTCGCCTGAGAAATCCCCGTACTCGGCTGATTTACGTAACGTCTCAACCCATTCACCCCACCGTCGCAGACTATTATCTGCAACTCTTGCCCGGTGTGCCTTTTTCTCATGCGCGCGATCGCCTCCTGATGGTAAGCACCTACGACTCCTCCCTTAAGCCCCTCACAGAAAAAATTCTGGATCGTCCCCGACTGATCGAACGCATCCGCCAGGCCCTCCGTCCCGGACAGTCCTACATGACCTGCTTCAATTCCACCCCGTTGGAGCGAGATTTAGCCCTACAGTTGGATATACCGTTTCTTGGGCTTGATCCCGACCTCCTTCACTTAGGCACCAAAAGCGGCAGCCGCACCATTTTTCATCAGTGTGATGTGCCCCATCCCGATGGCAGCCAACTCGTTCATACAGTCGAGGCATTGGCAGAGGTCACCGCTGAGCTATGGGAACGCCAACCGACGCTCCAACGCATTGTGATTAAGCTAAATGAAGGATTCTCAGGAGAAGGGAACGCACTCCTCGATCTGCATCACATTCAAGATGCGGCACCGAGTCAGGCCACCCATGCTCAGCGGGCTGAGGCCATCTACCAGCAATTTCAGCATCTTCGCTTTCAAGCGCCCAATGAAACCTGGGAAAACTTTCAATCTCGTATTCCTGAACTGGGGGCGATCGCCGAAGCCTTCGTCGAGGGAGAGAAGAAGCGATCGCCCAGCGTCCAGGGACGCATCCGTCCCAATGGTGAGGTCGAAATTTTGTCCACCCATGACCAAATCTTAGGGGGGCCTGACGGTCAGATTTTCCTCGGATGCCGATTCCCCGCCGACGATGCCTATCGGCTCCAGATTCAAGAATATGGCCGTCGGATCGGTGAACGCCTCGCGGCTGAAGGGGCGATAGAACGCTACAGCGTGGATTTTATTGCCGTGTGTCAGCAAGAAGGCACAGTGGAAACATGGGACTTACAGGCCATTGAAATTAACCTGCGCAAAGGTGGAACGACCCATCCCTTCATGACGCTGAAGTTGTTGACCAATGGTCACTACGACGATACAACTGGGCTGTTTCACGATTTTGAAGGAAACCCCAAATACTACATCGCTTCTGACAATCTCCACAAGCCAGCCTACCGTGGACTTTTGCCAAGTGACTTGATGGACATCATTACCCATCACCGACTGCATTTCAACAGCGCCACGGAAACAGGCACCTCTTTTCACCTCATGGGCTGCTTGTCAGAATTCGGCAAACTTGGGTTAACCAGCATCGGCAATTCGCCCGAACAAGCCCAAGCCGTCCATAACCAAGTCGTGCGAGTCCTTGACGAAGAAACAAAGGGGGCAGAACTGTACCCCTACCGTTCCAGTTATCCAACGACGCGTATCCGTTGGGATGGCCAAGTTTAAAGACCCTCCACGGTCAGTAGTCTCATATTAGATGCAAGAATAGTTGGGCGTGCGAGTACGCGTGCCCAACTATTCTTATACCCGTACCAGACAATCAAACCGTCAGACATGCTCAAGAAATAGAACCATTCAAGGGGAAAAACACTCCCACATTCTTGCCAACATCCCCTCCAAATGGAGAAAGCACGTCACTTCAGCATCACGTCTAGCAGTTCTCGTGCAGGCTGAGCCCTCACTAATGCTTCTTGATAGTCAATGTGAAGCTTAATCAGCTTTCCTAAAGAACCGATACTGGTCTTCATGTGCTCCAGTTCTTCAACAGCCAACAAATCGCCATCAAGCAAGCGCATCAGCAGAGGCTTAATGTCTCCAACTCCCTGACGAGCTTTCTGAAGTTTTTCAACCGTGCTCAGTAAATCTTTGAGCGCTGCAAAGGTTTCATCAATGGTTTGTTCATCAATGGAAGGAGCTTGATCAGGGGTATGAGTGGGCTCAGAAGACAAAGAAGTCGATGCATTCGTATTCATAGGTCAGAGTCGCAGTCTTAGTAGTGAGCTTGTCGGGTTGAGTCAGTCGCAACGGAATACCGTTAGCCAACCAGTTTTCTTGTACTACAAATAATACTCGGAATTCGTCACCTCATGCTGCGATCCGCTACACCGATCCCCATGTCGCCAATAGAAACACGAGAAAAGCAACGATGGCCAGAAACCCTTGAAGAAGATTGCCCACTAACGTACCAACAACGATTGCGATGCCGACCCGAAAGGATTGCTGTACCCGCAGCCAAAGTTTCAAGTCTCGGCGATGCAAAAATTCTCCAACAAATGCGCCCAGCACCGTACCCAGCAAAATACCAAAAATAGGACCACCAACGGGCAGAGCTGGAATGAGGCCGAAGAAGCCCAAAGCCATCCCGACAAACGCTCCAATTTGCCCCCACTGACTCGCCCCTACTTTTTGCGCCCCAATAATACCTGCAAGATAATCAACGGCAATACTGAGTAAGAGGGCAACAACCGACACGCCAATGGCCCAGCCTAGCCCAGAAAATCCATGAATCAGTCCCCAAATAATGACAGCCCCTACAATTAGGGTGATTCCGGGCAACGCAGGGACAAATGCTCCTATCACTCCGGCGATCGCCACCAACAGCAGCAGCCAATACACCACCACCAACCAGAGGTCAGCAGCAGCCACGGCAGTCGCAAAGTTAGCGATACTAGCAGTTAACTGCTGTTGCACAGCAACAAACTGTGTCCAGAAGGCATGCCCCCAGTCGCGAATTCCATCAGACACAGTATGCAGACTAGTCAGGACAAAGCGAACAAAGTAGTGCCATCCGTCGGTGAACGATTGAAGGAACCGTTGCCACATCGATCCAACAGGTTCACTGTGCTCTAGGGAAGTCATCATGAAGAAACCGTAGATAGAACAAAATCATAAATTGAATGTGCCATCTCTAGTTTGCTGCATAAAGGGATATCCCGGCGATCGCCCAATCGGTTGAGCATGACAGCCTGATTCGTATCACTCGAAAAGCCACTCGTTTCCTGATCAATCGGATTAGCCACAATCACATCCAGATGCTTGCGCTTAAGTTTATCCAGAGCCGGAGGCACAATATCGCCCGTTTGCGCAGCAAATCCAATCATCACCTGATGGGGCTGTCGATCATGGCTGAGTTGAGCAAGAATGTCAGGCACAGGAGAAAGTTCAACACTAGCAGGAAGCGATCGCTTCGGTAGCTTGTGCCCATGATACTCAGCAGGCTTCACATCAGCGACAGCCGCCGCCATCACAAGCCAATCTGCACAAGAAGCCTGTTCCGCCAAGGCTGTCGCCATGTCAGACGCAGAAGTCACGCCATAGGTCACCACATCACTTAAGGATGCCAATAGTCGCTCCTCCATCGGCCCATGTACCAGTGTCACCGTTGCTCCCCGAGTCCCCGCAGCCTGGGCTAAGGCTATCCCCATTTTTCCCGTCGCAGGATTTCCAATAAATCTCACCGGATCCCAAAATTCACGCGTACTGCCTGCGCTGATGAGAAGATGCTTCCCGACCAAATCGCGAGTTCCTCCTGTACACAAGAGCGATCGCACCTGTGACAAAAGCTGAGAAGGCTCTGCCATCCGTCCCATCCCGACGCGATCGCACGCAAGTACGCCAGCCGTTGGATGAGCCAGGTGATATCGAGAATTTGATGTGAGCGATCGCCAGTTAGTCTGCACCGACACCTGCTGCCACATATCCGTGTTCATCGCAGGCGCCACCAACACCGGACAGGAAGAGGCCAACACAACGTTCGTCAGTAAATTATCAGCCAATCCAAGCGCAAGCTTGGCCAGCGTGTTTGCCGTCAAGGGAGCCAGAAGAATCACATCAGCCCACTCACCCAATTCAATATGAAGCGGACGAGGGTTCGATTCATTCCAAAAATCAGTATCAGTGTAAGCCTGATTCCGAGAGAGGCAGGCAAACGTCAAAGCCGAGACAAACTGCTCAGCCCTGTCAGTCAAAACAACTCGCACCTCAACATCAGATTTCGCCAATGACGACACAATCTCGCAAACCTTGTAGGCTGCAATTCCTCCGCCCACACCAATTAAAACGCGCCGACGCTTCTGCATCATGTATGCTCTGCTATGACACTTCTCACCATGTGGATACGCTTTTCACAGGTACGCTTTGCCCGTTTCACACAAAAGTAAAGTACGGCAAGACACGCCGGAGCAATTCCCAAAGAAACCCCTAAGATACAGCTGAAAGCTCCAAATTCTCCTCCCACTTTCGAGGAGGGCTCGCCCGCCGAATATTTCTCCAGATTTGAGTCGCAGCAAGCGTTCCATCTGCAACTGCGATTGAAACCTGATTAAGCCCCTTCTTCAAATCTCCGAGAGCAAAAATGCGGTCGTGGGTTGTCTTCGACATACTATCCGTGACCAAATTCTCTCCGTCCCACTCCAAGCCTTCAATACCTTTCAAATAATGGTTATGGTAAGTCGAGCCCATATTAATAAGACCTGTGGTTGCCTCTACGACAGTGCCATCAGCCAGCTTGACTCCACTCATCCGATGCTTTTCACCCAAGAACTCCGCAATCGGAGACTCGTAGAGCGGGTATCCATGTTCCGCCAGCTTACGCTTCATCTCATCACTGACAGAACAAAGGCCGTGGGTGAGCACAGAAATGTAGGGCGTATACCAATTTAAGACAAAAGCAGCGTTGATTTGAGACTCTGAACCAGCGATCAACACCGCCTTTTGATCCCACATATCGAAGCCGTCACAGATCATGCAAACATGCAAGGTATAGCCTGCATAGTCATAAACGTTTTGCATATTCTCCAACTTGGGAAGCGCATCAATTACACCAGAAGCAGCGACAACGTATTTACTGCGAAAAACCGGATAGATGCTGTCTTTCCGACCAACCTTGACTCGCACCGCCATCGTTTCACCTTCATCAATCACTTCTTCAACGTATCCACGAAGATGATCCGCTCCCCAATCAATCGCTTGCTTAGTCCCATGATTCAAGATGTCCCGACCGGGAGTACTTGGGTCAAGCCCAAGATAATTACGGGTATCCTGCATCCACAGCGATCGCCCCCTACCCTTCTCAATCACCAAGCAACGCAACCCATAGCGTGCCAAATAAATAGCTGCCGATAGCCCGCCCATTCCACCACCTATCACAATGGCATCGTAGAGAGTATTGAGACGAGTATCGAGGTTTTTGCTAGAAAGTTTCATAATTGATGCTTTTCTCCTCTTCAACAGACATCTAAATTGCACTGATACGCATCCCTGAATCAGGCAATCTGTAAACCCCTAAGAAATGAATACGCAAGAAGGATTATGTTCACCTTAAAGGATGGCTCGAATCAGAACTAAAACCGCACCTACAAACCATCTCTCTAGTCAAACAGTGTCGCGAACTTATCCCTCCTTCAAGTCTACCCACCTTAATGCTTACCGATCCAAGATTTTCCCTCTATAAACAAATAGATCGCCGTGCACGCTAGTTCAATAAAGCCACATGGACGCAGCACAAACCACAGATTTTTTGGACTTAATTCATTTGCAAACCAGCATCACTTGAACGTGCGCGGAGTTTAACAACACAGAATTTCATCCACTCAAGTAAGAATAATTCTTATTTAGGAAGAAGTCAAGACTGGCGAAGCTCACCACCTTCACAGCACGCGCCTCTTTTAACTAGAGAGCATTGCCTCATAAAGGACTGATTAAATATCTAGAGCTACCTTTAATAGATGTAATAGGTGATGAGAGGCAATTCAGGCCGCACCTCCTGTCCAGCCTATTTGACGGAGCTTTGAGGAAAACATTATCAAGGGTTGAGCAACTCTCCAATACCTACCCAAGTCCACAAATAATGGCGAAAGCCAAAACATGATTTTGATCCCATCAGATAATGTCTCGTTTTATATGTTTGCAAGATTATATGTTTGCAAGACGCTCTACATAATGCACGCTATACTTGAGCGGGTATAAGCTAGGATTACAAAATACCCGTGAAAAGAAGCAGCAATGGTGTCCCAGTACATGTCTGGTTCAACCTGGGTTAGTGTTTATTTTGATTTATTGCTCACGTCACTAGTGCACGATGTCTGAGTCTTGTCACCCGATGGCTTCAGAACCACGCCAAAACCACATTTTGATTGTCGAAGATAACAAGGGAAGTCGAGAGTACGTCCTTGAAAATCCGATTTATTCGATTGGCCGAGATCCCAAATGTGATATTCGTCTGATCTCACAATTTGTCTCTCGGCGACACGCAACACTCGTTCAGCTTCCTAAAGATGGCGGTGGTTTTTTCTATCGAATCGTCGATGGAAACTTAAAAGGGAAGTCAAGTGCGAACGGTCTACTCATCAATGGTCGAAAACTTCAGGCTCACGATCTTGAAGATGAAGACAAAATTGTGTTCGGCCCCCAAGTGCAAGCCGTTTATTACATGCTTAAACGCGATGCCATTTCCACCGTCCCTCCAGATGAATATGACATTACTCTCATTAGTCCGAATATGATTGATGAAGCGGAAGATGGAGATGATGATTTAGATGACGTCGAAATGGATGATTCATCTCTCGACTCTCCAACCTCCTGAAAGTACTCAGCTAATCCATCTATACCCAATTAAGAGAAAAATACAATTCAAAAACCCCGATAACTTTCAAAGTAGAAAAGTTACCGGGGTTTAGAATATCAAACTGGCACCGAGCTATTTTTCCGTGGGGCGACCCCCAAAGTATCTTCGCCGCTACAGCGTTTCACACCTGAGTTCGGGATGGGTCAGAGTGGTTCCACTGCGCCATAGGCACCAGAAGG
>JAYKJC010000669.1:0-13910 GCA_035285885.1 Leptolyngbyaceae cyanobacterium
GACGAGTTATCAAATATCTCAAAGAATTTAATATCGACACAGATCTAACTGAAGCGGTTCTGCGTCAATACATTCGCCAGTTCTACATTCATTCTGCCCAAGACACCCGACGGAAGCCAGACTTATATCTCCAATCAGCTCTAAAACTCGTTTTTAGCACTGAAGAACGAAACAACGTCTTTAACTACATTTTAGGATTTGAGCTGTTTCGCATGATGTTTCGCATGAGCTGGCAGCAGCACGAACGATTGTACCGATTACAACGCAATCAAGAAGAATTTCTCAACACCTACATCCGTCCGATTCAGCATACGCATCGCATCAATGGCATTATCGTGCCCCGTGATGAAGGAGTGTTCTTTGCGCGTCGCGACTACTTCATCCAAATTCCCGACATTCCAGAAAGAAAACTCAATACCCTGGTCATGGCAACATTTACCACCGAGAAGGCCAGCCATTTTGGGTTTCTGATCATCCGCCATATTAATGCCCTACACTTCGACTACGAGGCCATCTTCAAAGATGAGGCCCGACCCACCATCTTCTTGTGAATTGCACCCATGAATCACACCCATGAATTGAAGATCTTCACATATAGCGGTTTGCAACCGGGTTAAGCACAAAAACGGGGGCGCAGCGCTACATCCCTCACCACTCATTCTTAAACAACGCCTCTCGTGCTTTTTTCCTGTCTCAGATGAATCAGCAACGCCCACAAATCGTTTAATCTATATAGACGGGATCATTTTGAGTAATGATCGCCGTCTGCAAAGCTGATGCAGAATTTTTTTGGCCTGATTGAAAGTGGATGTTGCGTGTGCCCAAAGCTGGCATTATTTTCAACGATACGAAACCCGCAGCCCGTCGTGCCGCTGACGAGCTGATGGGTAAGTTGAACGCGTATGGATGGGAGATCGTTTCTACCACAGGGATGGGAGGATTGCTGGGCTATTCAGAACCAGACAAGCCCCTGTGCCATACTCCAATCGACCAGCTGATTCCACCTGGGTTTTCTCCCGACGTTGAGTTTGCAATCGTTCTCGGTGGAGACGGCACCGTTCTATCTGCTTTTCGGCAAGTTGCTCCCTGTGGAATTCCGTTATTGGCCGTGAATACTGGTCATATGGGCTTCTTGACAGAAACCTATATCAATCAATTACCTCAGGCCATTGACGCCTTGCTCAACGGGGCTTACGACATTGAAGAGCGATCAATGCTTACGGTCAACGTCTGTCAAGGCGACCACGTGATTTGGGAAGCGCTATGCCTCAATGAAATGGCCCTTCATCGAGAACCGATGACCTGCATGTGTCATTTTGAGATCGAAATTAGCAACCATGCCCCCGTCGATATTGCAGCCGATGGGGTCATCGTCTCGACTCCCACTGGCTCAACTGCTTATGCATTGTCAGCAGGAGGGCCAGTCATCACCCCTGGCGTTCCCGTGCTTCAACTGATCCCGATTTGTCCCCATTCACTGGCCTCTCGGGCATTGGTGTTTGACGAGCGATCGCCCGTCACCATTCATCCCACCAACCCCGATCGTCTGGTCATGGTTGTTGATGGAAATGCAGGGTGTTATGTCGCACCAAACGATAAGGTTCACGTGGAGCGATCGCCCTACTCAGCGAAATTTATTCGACTCAAACCTCCCGAGTTTTTTCATGTGCTTCGAGAGAAGCTGGGGTGGGGACTGCCCCATATCGCTAAACCTACATCTGTCGAGTTACCGTAAGGTCTTTGGGGCATACATCAGACTAGAATTAACAGATTTGTCTAGACACATGCGATCAGCAGATGCTGAAATCGCGTTCACCATACCTCATCTAGCTTCATCTAGAAATGTGCACAATCTAGAAATGTGCACACCTTCTTGGACTGAGTGAACCATGAAACCATCACCTGAGCGATCGCCCAGAGTCGAGGCACCCCCACTATCGGCCTTGATCCTTGCAGGAGGGAAAAGCTCTCGTATGGGGCAAGACAAAGCAAGATTAGCGGTCAACGGCGTTCCAATGCTGAGACGTGTCTATGATGTCGCCATTCAATGCACAGAATCGGTTTTTATCATCACCCCTTGGCCAGAGCGATACCACGAGATATTACCTGCATCGTGCAAATGGATTGTTGAACCTTCATCCCATGTCTCACGTAGCAGTTCCCAAGGTTCCTTGCCACAAGGCCCCTTAGTGGGGTTTGCCCATGGATTAAAAACACTGCAAAAACTAGGCCAGCTTACACCGTGGGTGATGTTGTTAGCCTGTGATTTGCCCTACTTAAATGCTGACCTATTGCTGAAATGGGCCGAGGGGTTGGCTGAAGCAGATGTAGAAGCGATCGCCGCCCTGCCCCGGCATCCCCAGCCACTTAAAAAATCCCTCCACCCTGAGCACGACAAACCTACCAAAGGCCACAGAGAAGACACCTACAAAGAAAATACGTGCATAGAAATAACAAACAAACAGTGGGAGCCGCTGTGTGGATTCTATCGAGCATCCTGCCTCAGCCGACTTGAGCCCTTCATTTTAGGCGGTGGGCGATCGTTTCAACGATGGTTGCAGAATGAACACGTTGAAGCATTGGAGGTGGGCGATCAATTCCCCCCCCACAGTTTGCTCAATTGCAATACTCTCGATGACGTTTCATACTGAGACCTCGAATGATCTCAACACTGATTTGACAGATGCTTCTCAAAGAAGATAGACTTATGGACTGTGAAAATAATATGAACACTTACCCAGATCAGTTACTTTAGCTATCAATGCCAACCATCCAGCAGCTAATCCGCACCGAGCGAAATAAAATCAAGCAGAAAACCAAGTCTCCTGCTCTGAAGAGTTGTCCTCAGCGAAGAGGCGTATGTACGCGTGTATATACGACGACTCCGAAAAAGCCCAACTCAGCCTTGCGCAAGGTTGCTCGTGTTCGCTTAACATCTGGGTTCGAGGTAACTGCCTATATTCCTGGAATCGGCCACAACCTTCAGGAGCACTCTGTCGTGATGATCCGCGGTGGTCGTGTTAAGGACTTGCCGGGTGTACGCTATCACATCATCCGAGGCACTCTAGATACCGCTGGTGTCAAGGATAGGCGGCAAGGGCGTTCTAAGTATGGCGCGAAGAAGCCCAAAGAGTAATCTATCCATTCTGTAAAGTATTATGGCTTCCCGTTATGATTGAAATGGATCTTTTAATAGAGATTCCATAATGGGTTGTGGAAAAGCTGAAGAGCACATCGCCAGTCTTTGATCGTTTTACATCTGCCTCGAATTCAGAGTAGGGCGAAGACTAGTCTATGACTGGTCAACACCTTTCCCAGTGGTGGGGCACTGTTTTGATTCCTGTTCTATCTACGTCTCTTAATTCCTATGTCTCGTCGTACTTCTGCACACAAGCGTCCTATTCAGCCCGACCCTGTATATAACAGCAAGCTAGTCAGCATGATGGTTAGCCGCATTATGAATAGCGGTAAGCGTTCTCTAGCTTATCGAATCGTATACGGGGCATTCCAGGTTATCCAAGAGAGAACTGGTTCCGAACCATTGGAGGTTTTTGAGCAAGCAGTGAGAAATGCAACTCCACTGGTCGAGGTCAAAGCTCGTCGGGTGGGAGGTGCGACCTACCAGGTTCCAATGGAAGTGCGGTCAGATAGAGGAATTGCCTTAGCACTTCGGTGGCTTATTCAATTTTCCAGGCAGCGCTCAGGCCGGACAATGGCAATGAAGCTCGCCAATGAACTAATGGATGCTGCTAACGAAACAGGCAGCGCGATTAGAAAGCGTGAAGAGACGCACCGTATGGCTGAAGCAAATAAGGCTTTCGCCCATTATCGATATTGATTACGTTTTAGGCTAGATGCGTTTGCATGAAGCTGTTGTGAGTGCTAATCAAGGTCGTGTCACCTCGGTTGCAGGGAGTTTATATGGTCAGAAGTATTCCCCTAGAGCAGGTACGTAATATAGGCATTGCTGCCCATATTGACGCAGGAAAAACAACAACGACAGAGCGCATTTTGTTTTACTCTGGTGTTGTTCATAAGATTGGCGAAGTTCACGAGGGCACTGCGGTTACAGACTGGATGGCTCAAGAGCGTGAGAGAGGCATCACCATAACGGCGGCGGCTATCAGCACCAACTGGCGTGACTGTCGCGTCAATATTATTGATACCCCCGGACACGTCGATTTCACCATTGAGGTTGAGCGCTCGATGCGAGTTCTCGATGGCGTAATTGCAGTATTCTGTTCTGTTGGGGGTGTTCAGCCTCAGTCCGAAACGGTTTGGAGACAGGCAAATCGCTACCGAGTCCCGCGAATCGCATTTGTCAATAAGATGGATCGGACAGGAGCGAATTTTTTCAGAGTTTACAACCAACTGCGCGATCGCCTTAAGGCTAATGCAGTCCCAATCCAGCTTCCGATTGGCAGTGAAGATCAATTCAACGGTGTTGTTGACTTGGTCAGTATGACAGCCCGGATCTACAACGACGATCTCGGAATTGATATGGAAGATGTCGCCATTCCGGACGAGTTGAAAGAGCAAGCACAGGAATATCACACTCAGCTTGTTGAAGCTGTTGCTGAAACAAGCGATGATTTGATGCTGAAATATCTGGAAGGCGAGACTCTCTCCGAAAGTGAGCTGAAGGAGGGAATTCGAAGAGCCACGATAGCAGGCAAGATGGTTCCTCTCTTATGTGGTTCGGCTTTCAAGAACAAAGGAGTTCAGCTCCTACTGGATGCAGTTGTGGATTATCTCCCTTCTCCATTAGAAGTTCCTTCAATCCAAGGGAACCTCCCCGATGGGGGCGAAACTGTTCGACACTCTTCAGATGACGAGCCTTTTGCAGCTCTAGCGTTCAAGATTATGTCGGATCCGTATGGACGCTTAACGTTCATTCGTGTTTATTCAGGTGTTCTGACAAAAGGCAGCTATATCCTTAATTCAACGAAGGATCAAAAGGAGAGAATATCTAGATTGATTATTCTCAAAGCTGATGAACGCACTGAGGTCGATGAGCTACGGGCGGGTGATTTGGGAGCTGTTCTGGGACTCAAGAATACGTTCACAGGCGATACGCTCTGTGATCCCGAAGCACCTGTTATTCTGGAGTCGCTTTATGTTCCAGAGCCTGTTATTTCGGTAGCTGTCGAGCCAAAAACCAAGCAGGACATGGAGAAGCTTTCCAAGGCGCTCCAGTCTTTGTCAGAAGAAGACCCAACGTTCAGGGTCGCAGTCGATCCTGAAACGAATCAGACGGTTATTGCTGGGATGGGTGAGCTTCATCTAGAGATCCTGGTTGATCGAATGCTCCGTGAATTTAAGGTTGAGGCTAATATCGGAGCCCCTCAAGTCGCCTACCGTGAAACAGTGCGAAAATCGGTAAGGGCAGAAGGAAAATTCGTTCGTCAAAGTGGTGGCAAAGGTCAATACGGTCATGTTGTAATTGATCTTGAACCGTCTGAGCCTGGCTCAGGCTTCGAGTTTGTTTCTAAAATTGTTGGAGGAACAATTCCGAAGGAATATATTTCTCCAGCAGAATCAGGCATGAAAGAAGCTTGTGAGTCTGGTATATTGGCTGGGTATCCGGTAATCGACCTGAAAGCGACTCTCGTAGATGGGTCCTATCATGAAGTTGATTCCTCCGAAATGGCTTTTAAAATTGCTGGTTCGATGGCAATTAAAGATGCTGTCATGAAGGCAGCTCCCGTGTTGCTAGAACCAATGATGAAAGTCGAGGTTGAGGTGCCGGACGATTTTTTAGGCGACGTTATGGGTGATCTCAACTCTCGTCGAGGTCATATCGAAGGCATGGGATCTGACGAAGGTTTATCAAAGATCATGGCTCAGGTTCCATTAGCAGAGATGTTTGGATATGCTACCGACATTCGGTCAAAGACCCAAGGTCGGGGTATATTTTCGATGGAGTTCAGCAAATATGACGAGGTTCCTCGGAATGTCGCTGATATGATCATCTCTAAAAGTAAAGGGAACGCATAACATTCAGAGAAAAAGGGAATACGTAACTCATGGCACGCGAAAAGTTTGAAAGAAGTAAGCCTCACGTTAACATCGGCACTATTGGTCACGTCGATCATGGCAAAACGACGTTAACTGCTGCAATTACGATGGCATTGGCTCTTAGAGGTGGCGGAAAAGCCAGCAAGTATGAGGACATTGATGCTGCACCTGAAGAAAAAGCGCGGGGAATTACGATTAATACCGCTCACGTTGAGTACGAGACGAAGAGTCGTCACTATGCTCACGTTGACTGTCCGGGGCACGCTGACTATGTGAAGAACATGATCACAGGGGCTGCTCAGATGGATGGGGCAATCCTAGTATGCTCCGCTGCAGATGGCCCAATGCCTCAGACTCGGGAGCACATTCTTCTGGCGCGCCAGGTAAACGTTCCTAACCTTGTTGTTTTTCTCAATAAGGAAGATCAGGTTGATGATGAGGAACTTCTTGAGTTGGTTGAACTTGAGGTTCGTGAGTTGCTCAGTGATTACGATTTCCCAGGTGATGACATTCCTATCACAGTTGGTTCGGCTCTAATGGCTGTTGAGGCCATTGACGCTGGAAAGACAGAGGATCCTTGGTTAGACAAGATCTATGCGTTGATGGATACTGTTGACGAGTACATTCCAACTCCTGAGCGTGATATTGATAAGCCTTTCCTGATGGCGGTTGAGGATGTTTTCTCAATTACGGGTCGTGGAACGGTCGCAACAGGTCGTATTGAGCGTGGCGTTATCAAAGTTGGTGAGGAAATTGAAATCATCGGTATTCGTGAAACGCGTAAGACGACTGTTACGGGTATCGAGATGTTCCGGAAAAGCCTTGACGAAGGCATGGCGGGTGACAACGCGGGGATTCTTCTTCGAGGTTTTAAGAAAGAAGATATCGAACGTGGCATGGTGCTAGCTAAGCCGGGTTCCATCACACCTCATACTGAGTTTGAGTCTGAAGTTTATATCTTAAAGAAGGAAGAGGGTGGTCGCCATACTCCTTTCTTCGCTGGCTATCGCCCTCAGTTTTATATTCGAACAACTGATGTCACAGGAACTATCAAGCAGTACACGGCTGACGATGGTAGTGCAGTGGAAATGGTGATGCCAGGCGATCGCATCAAAATGACCGTTGAACTGATTAACCCTATTGCAATTGAGCAGGGAATGCGATTTGCAATTCGTGAGGGTGGTCGTACCGTTGGTGCAGGTGTTGTATCCAAGATTCTCAAGTAGAACTGGTAATCGATACTGAATCTGATTTTTGAAAAGCAATCAGTTCGCTCAGCGATGATGCTAAGCTGATTGCTTTTCTAGTGACTCAGTCACTGATTTTGAACCTTGACAATAAAATTATCGAGTAGAACTCATGGCAACCATTCAGCAGCAGAAAATTCGTATTCGACTAAAAGCATTTGACCGCAGACTATTGGACACATCTTGTGAAAAGATTGTCGATACAGCAAATCGTACAAACGCAACCGCAATTGGGCCAATTCCTCTACCCACGAAACGTAAGATTTATTGTGTGTTGCGATCGCCCCACGTTGATAAAGATTCTCGGGAGCACTTCGAAACCCGAACTCATCGCCGCATCATTGATATTTATCAACCTTCATCCAAGACGATTGATGCACTCATGAAACTAGACCTCCCGGCGGGGGTTGATATTGAAGTGAAGCTGTAAAGTTCCAGAAAGCTTCTGTAGCTGTCAAACTTTGCCTTGAAATCTAATCTCACAGGATTTAAGAAAGTCCTCCGTAGCTAGGACATTTTTGTGGGTGGTGGTGGACTGCGTCCACCACCACCCACAAAAATACGTAAATCCTATCTAAAAGGGGTTTCCCAGCCTGGTCGGTAAATTAGCTGCTTGTGTCGATGACGTAGAGGTTGCATGAAAATTCAAGGACAGCCGACCCGAACAGTTCGCTGGCATCTTGATAAACCCGACATTGTTCAGGTTATCGATCAGCGTCAGTTGCCCCACCAATTTGTCTGGCATGATCTTGAAACGTCTGAAGATTCAGCGTTCGCCATTAAGGATATGGTCGTTCGAGGGGCTCCTCTAATTGGAGCAACGGCAGCAATGGGAATCTATTTGGCAGCTCTCGAAGCTAAGTCATCATTGGATTTCAGAGTTAAGGTTCAGCAGTCCGCCCACCTTCTACTGAAAACCCGACCAACGGCGATTAATCTTCAGTGGGCGATCGCCCAACAGCTTCACGTTTTGAACCGCTGCTCCACAGCCTTTGACGCGATTGAGCAGCTTAAGTCAAATGCAGAAAAAATCATTGATGATGATGTTAAACAGTGCTATCAGATTGGTCAACATGGCTTGTCGCTGATTGAGACGATTCATGCCCAAACCGGGAAGGTAGTCAATGTTCTGACGCACTGTAATGCAGGGTGGTTAGCCTGCGTCGATTGGGGTACCGCTACGTCACCGATTTATCAGGCCCATGACCAGGGTATTCCGGTGCATGTATGGGTGGATGAAACTCGACCACGAAATCAGGGAGCCAAACTAACGGCCTGGGAGTTGGGACAGCATGGTGTTCCCCATACGGTGATTCCCGATAATACTGGGGGACATTTGATGCAGCATGGGCTGGTGGATTTAGTGATTGTTGGTAGCGATCGCACCACTCGCCAGGGAGATGTGGCCAACAAAATTGGTACGTATTTAAAGGCATTAGCGGCAAAGGACAACAACGTTCCTTTTTATGTAGCTTTGCCCTCTTCATCGATTGATTGGAGTTCGACAGACGGGGTTCGCGAGATTCCCATCGAGCAACGGAGTGATCGAGAAGTGAAATACATCAGCGGTCAAACGGAGCAGGGATTAACGGAAGTGCTCATCTGTCCTCCTGACTCTCCTGCCGCAAATTATGGATTCGATGTTACCCCTGCGCGCCTCGTTACAGGGCTGATCACAGAAAAAGGCATTTGTTCGGCATCGGAACTGGGGCTAGCGTCTCTGTTCCCAAACCACGTAGTGGGTTCACAGACTGAAATGGGCTGAGGAGACGATGCAGGACGAAGGAGTCATCAAATTTAGCTGTACATGGGAATCTGCGCAACTCGTGGACTTTCCTGCTTTAGGGGAGCTGATTACCTGGCGCGATCGCATGTTTGCGGCAGGATTCATCGGTACCTATCCCGATGGAATTGGCTATGGCAACATCAGCCTTAGACTGAAGGGACATACCTTTGTCATTTCTGGCACCCAGACGGGTCATTTAGATCGCACTGATGCATCTCACTACACTTTGGTGGATCACTGGGATATTGAGCAGAATACTCTGCACTGCACAGGACCGTTGAAAGCATCGTCTGAATCGTTAACTCATGCAGCACTCTATGCTTTCTCTCCAGCAATTCAGGCTGTCATTCATATTCACCACCGTGGACTCTGGCAAACCCATCAGGGACAGCTACCCACCACACGAGTGACCGTTCCCTATGGCACTCCTGCCATGGCCCATGAGATGTGGCGACTCTTTCACGAAGCTGACCTACACCACCAACACATTTTAGTGATGGCTGGACATGAGGAGGGTCTGCTGGCCTTTGATGAGACATTAGAAGCCGCAGCCCAGCGGTTGTTGTCCCTGCCCCTGGAAGGATAGAGTTCTAGACGTGCAATCGATGATTTCAAAAGGAGCGATCGCCCTGTACTCTGGCAACAGGATTCTTTTCTAGAATTTCCGCACCTGTGACGCATTTTAGGTAACCCTATGGCTCAGACTTCCCTCGGTATTGGCATTGTAGGCACTGGGTTTGGACAAAAAATTCACATTCCTGGTTTTCAAGAACACCCCAAAACAAACATCGTTGCCGTTTACCATCGAGATGCGCAGACAGCAAAGGCGATCGCCCAAACACACAATATTCCCCATGCGTGTACAACAGTGAGCGAGCTTGCCAATCTCTCTGATGTTGATGCCGTCAGCATTTCCACACCACCTTTTCTTCATGCAGAAATGGCGAAAGAGGTGATTGCCGCAGGCAAGCATCTTCTGGTAGAGAAACCCACTGCGATGAATGTGGCTGAAGCTAAAGAATTGCTCTCCTTAGCAGAAGCAGCAGGAATCGTCACATGTCTAGATTTTGAGTTTCGCTATGTCCCCGAATGGATGCGACTGTTTGAGCTACTGGAAGACGGCTACGTGGGTCAAAAGCGGCTGATGAAGATTGACTGGCTCGCATCTGGACGTGCGAACCCTGAGCGAGCCTGGAACTGGTATTCTCAGGCTGAGCTGGGAGGAGGCGCGATTGGAGCGTTTGGCTCCCATACATTCGACTACATCGCCTGGTTGTTCGGTCCAGTTGCTCGATTGTGCAGCACCCTCAGCACGGGGATCACCGAGCGGCCCGATGCCAATGGAAATCTCAAACCCGTGAACAGTGATGACACCTGCCAACTATGGCTAGAGCTTGCAGATGGCACGCCCTGTCAGGTGGTGTTAAGTTCTGTCACGTATCAAGGAAGGGGACACTGGGTCGAAGTGTATGGCGATCGCGGCACCCTAGTGTTAGGCAATGAGAATCAAAAAGACTACGTTCATGGATTTCAACTATGGGCAAGTGAACAGGGAGATCCTTTAGTTGAGCAACAGATTCCAGAGCGGCTCAAGTTTGCCCAGACCTACCCCGATGGACGTCTCGCTCCTTTTATTCGAGTCGTCGATCATTGGGTCAAGGATATTGAACAGGGGCGTTCATCAGCCCCATCCTTAAAAGAAGGCGTCTATTCACAGCTCTTGATGGATGCAGCCTATGACTCTCATCGTCGAGGAGCGTGGGTTACGATTCCTCAAGATGAGTTCTAAATCTTCTCCCCGATTAGCACTACTTCTCTGCATAGCACAATAAAAAATCACCCCAGAAGGATTGATCGCCCAGTTTGATTTTCTGGGCATAGTAACCTCGTTAGGAACTCGCAAGAAAACAAAGTACCAGGAGAGAAGTCGAATTCCCACGGGAAACCCGTGGGGTCTCACTAGCGCATTCATAAAGGGGAATATTTTCCCGTTTTAAGCTAAAGTCAGATGTTGTTAGGGCGTTGAGGTCGCAATCAATATGCCAAGGAAACCTAGCGAATTTGCAGTGTACCTGTTCATGGAAGGGGGGCATCGCGAAGAAGTGCGATTTGCCACCATTCAAGAATTTCAAACCTGGTACAGTGGCGAGCTTGTGCCAAAGGCAGATTCAGGTGATTTTATTAGTATTCCAATTAAGAATATTCAGGGCGAATACATGGTAGCTCGTCCGCGAAGCATTCTAGCCATTCGAGTCGAACCGATTTTCTCCTCCAGTGTTGAACGCTTTTAGATCAAACGCCTTGAAATCACATGCCCTTAAATGCGGCTTAAGTGCGGCGATCGCCCTCTCAGTGGGCATCGGGATTCATCAGCCTGCGCAGGGGAACGAGTCACCGTCCTCTCTTCCAGGCTCGTCCCCAAGTGCGACTGATGTCATTAGAGTTGAGCCAACGACTGAGGAGCAGACTGCGATAGAGCCAGACGACATACTGGTTCCGGTTCCACCCGAACATCTGCCTTCACTGGTTTCGTCTGACTTTGGGTGGGACGATCGGCTTTGGGGCGATGGCTGGACCGACGACTGGGCCGATCTCTGGGGCGACGCCGGAGGGGGCGATCGCCAACAACTGATTACAGCCATTAATTATTCTCTGGCCTATCTCAACACCCCCGCAGCAGAAACAGCCTACTCCGACTACCCTATTCCGGCATTTACCCGCGACCGAGTGCGGCGCAGTCTAGAGAGATTTCGCACCCTGCTACAGACAGAACCCTCTGCAACGGCTCTGCAACAGTCCGTCCTCAATGAGTTCGTCTTCTACCGATCCGTGGGCCATGATGGGCTGGGAACGGTTGATTTCACAGGATATTTTGAACCCACCTACGTTGCCAGTCGAGTCCCCACGGCCCAATACCGCTACCCGCTCTATCGTCGTCCGCTAGACCTTGAAGAGTGGGACGAGCCTCATCCAACGCGCATTGAGTTGGAAGGCCGTGATGGGTTACAGGGAGACCAAGGACGACTCAGCGGGTATGAGCTGGTATGGTTGGGCGATCGCCTTGAGGCATTTCTCATTCAAGTCCAGGGTTCCGCTCGATTACAGCTGACAGACGGCACGGAAATGAGCGTCGGCTATGCCGGACGCACCAATTATCCTTACCAAAGCATTGGCCGACGACTGATTGAAGATGGACATGTCCCGGAAGAGGGCCTTAGCCTGCCAAAAGTGCTTGAGTTTTTTGAGACAAACCCATCTGCACTCGATCAGTACCTTCCCCAAAACAATCGCTTTGTGTTCTTTCGAGAAACCTTTGGAGCCCCACCCCAAGGCACATTGAGTGTTCCAGTGACGACAGAACGTTCAATCGCAACGGATAAATCAATCATGCCGCCCGGCGCATTAGCCTTGATAGTCACCGACATTCCTTTCACATCAGCGAGTTCCAGTTCCGAATTCGACACTTCCAATCCTGGCAGTATAGAAGACTCCAGTACTGAAGAACCTCCCCAGCATCTGGATCACATCCAACCCAATCAATGGGTTCAGCGAAGAGTTCATCGATATGTATTGGATCAAGATACAGGTGGAGCCATCCAGGGGCCAGGACGCGTTGATATCTTTATGGGAACAGGGCAAGAAGCTGGAGAGAGAGCTGGGCTCATCAATACTCCTGGCTCACTCTACTACATGCTGTTGCATGAATAAGAACCCCAAAAACAACCTGAAAAACAAAGGAGATGGGCGGCAGTGCCGCCCATCTCCTTTGTTTCTTTACATGAATCAATAAGTGCCTCTACTCTTTAGTAGAAAACTTATCCATAATCTGATCGCGCTGACCTAACACCTGCTCCTTCAGTGAGGAGAAATCGTTAGACAGCTCATTTCTGCTCGATGCTTTCAACAGGTAACGATAGACAAACCAAGCGGTGTAACCGATTCCAATAATTTCAAATGACGGAGCAAGCAGAGGAATTTCATTGATAGCCCCCAAAATAGCAAACGCAACTTTGGCTGTTAAAAAGATGGCCAGTACAAGACCTACCGTAACAATGGGCTGACGATATTCACTAAAAAATTCTGAGAGATAAGCGGGCAAATCTTTCAGAAACCTTGATGCTTGCTCCCCAAGCTGCTGCCACTGCTCCTGAGCTTGCTCAGAAGACGAGAGCTTTCTCATCGTGCCCGACTCGGGTGTTTCAAATTCAGTCGAGTTTTCTTGCTTAACTTCAGGATCCATATGTCCCACACCTTATGAACTAAACGCGTTTGGAAACAATAATATATGTTATCTGAGGCTGGATGAGCACCTGATCATTGAACCACTCGAAACAGTCTAAACATTCATACTAAAGCTGGTTAACCTAGCCGCTTGCCAATGAAAACGTCCGGTTAAGAGTTCCATATGCCTCAAGCCAATGCTTCATTGCAAATATCAGAAATATTTACCCAGCATTGCAAATATCGAAACTATTCACTCGGCACTGATCATCCTTGTCAAACATACTAGACCTTAATCGACTGTTTTGAGAATCGCAAGCGGTATTCCATAAGAAGATTTGTCGGGTCAGCAGCATCCTGATAAGCAGTTTGCGGCATCCCAATGGCGATCGCCTCTTTGTTCTAACCTCAATGGGCTGAAACGATAGCCTTGGGCATGAGAACAGCCAGGATAAAAATCAAAAACTGTGCAACGACAATGCTGGGGCCAGAGGGGAGGTTGAAAAAGGCAGAGAACACAATGCCAATCACAGCGCTAATCGCTCCAAGTCCAGCGGATAAGAGAACGTGTGTCGTAAATTTTCGGCTAAGCAAGCGAGCAGCACTGGCAGGAATGACGATAAACGCGCTCACTAACA
>JAYKJC010000670.1:0-15648 GCA_035285885.1 Leptolyngbyaceae cyanobacterium
GCCTTCTCCACCTGCTCAATCGGCACTGAAAGAAGCTCAACAGGGGTGAACGCAACCGCATGATAGAAACGGTCAGACTTGTGTCCGGTAATCAGCGACAGCACTCCAAAAACGCTATTCTCACGTAGCAGGGCAACGGTTATTTCTTCTCCGGCCTCGTATACCCGCGATAGTTTAACGGCACCTTTCAGCAGAAAATAAACGCGCTCAGCCGGGTCTCCAGGGAAGAAAATGGTTTTGCTGCGCTCGAAGGTTTCAATCACAGGTGGAAAGACACCACCGCTAATTTGTCGAAAGACTTCCGCTAAGGGCTGTTCTTGAATCACGAGCATATCCTTAAAGTCCTATTGTAAAGAGGGCTGTTTAAGCATGGCCGAACATGTTGCAACAGTATGCTGTCAGAGGCAGTGGAGCGCTTCACCCACTGCGTTCCTGTAACAGTAAGCCAATCTCTTAGAAAAACAATATTTGTGAACGCTTTAGATCACTAAACTTAACTCAGCAACTTTTTTTTGTATCGGGATATACCTTAGGCCGTTAAATGTTCAT
This sequence comes from Leptolyngbyaceae cyanobacterium, assembly GCA_035285885.1. Lineage (GTDB taxonomy): Bacteria > Cyanobacteriota > Cyanobacteriia > CAKZMO01 > CAKZMO01 > JBCCWF01. The sequence goes on from JAYKJC010000670.1 coordinate 550, forward strand.
TTTGAACGATATCTTTATGAACCTGAAAGTGCGTCCTCGTCCATCCATGTCCAGCAAAGGTAGCCAGAGCCTCAACACGGGGGTGGGGCGATCGCCAGTCTCTACTTTGTATGATCGATAACATTTTTGTATCAGGTTTATTGATATTTCTATGTACACAATTTGCAGGATATGTGTGTTAAAGCATTCATATTTCAATGTTCCTAGGGTTCCGATTGTTGTTTTTGCTCAATGGGCAAAGGCAAGGATGGCTGGTCCGAGAGGAGCAGGCTAGTAGTGAAAGGTAGCGGGGTTGATTCTGTCGAATCGTCCAGTTCATCAAATGGCTAGCTACACGGCGGGATAAAAGCCCGGGAGGTTTTGGCGGTGAAGATGGCCAGCTTCCTGGGCTTTTTGCTGGTGTTGGCATCCCTTGTCCGTCGTTTGTTGTTTTGTATGGGTGACAGTCATGACCGATGAAGGGACTCTCTTTCAAAGTCCGAATGCTCAGTCAGAGGCACAGCGAGCACTTGAACGCGAAGCTCAACTCCCGTTGACAGGGTGGCAACAAGAAGTTTCTCAAGGGTTGGAATATGGGTTAGAGGCGGCTGAGAGTATTCGCGATCGCTCCATTCCAACTTTCTCTAGAGGAGAACTGCCTCACTATGCAGGCATCAACACCTTCCTCAAGGCTCCCTATTTAGAAGATGTGCGCAAGGTCGGGGAGTACGATGTGGCCATCGTGGGAGTGCCCCACGACTCAGGCACCACCTACCGTCCAGGCACCCGCTTCGGCCCCCAGGGCATTCGTCGCATCTCAGCCCTTTACACGCCCTACAACTTCGAGATGGGGGTCGATTTGCGAGAACAAATCACCCTCTGCGACGTGGGCGACATCTTCACTATTCCCGCCAACAATGAGAAATCCTTCGATCAAATCTCGAAAGGCATTGCTCATATTTTCAGTTCAGGTGCATTTCCCATCATTCTGGGGGGCGACCACTCCATCGGATTTCCGACCGTGCGCGGCGTCTGTCGGCATTTGGGAGACAAGAAAGTGGGCATCATCCACTTCGACCGCCACGTAGACACCCAGGAAACGGATCTGGATGAACGGATGCACACTTGTCCCTGGTTCCACGCCACAAACATGGCCAATGCGCCAGCGAAAAATCTAGTTCAGCTTGGCATTGGAGGCTGGCAGGTGCCTCGCCAGGGCGTCAAAGTGTGTCGAGAACGGGCGACGAATATTCTGACCGTGACGGACATCACCGAGATGGGGCTCGATGCAGCAGTGGACTTTGCCCTGGAGCGTGCCCTCGACGGAACCGATTGTGTCTACATCAGCTTCGATATTGACTGCATTGATGCGGGCTTTGTCCCCGGTACGGGGTGGCCTGAACCCGGTGGTCTGCTGCCCCGAGAAGCGCTCTATCTCCTGGGCAAGATTATTCGCAATGCTCCGGTCTGCGGTCTGGAAGTGGTCGAAGTGTCGCCCCCCTACGATGTCAGCGATATGACCGCGTTGATGGCCACTCGTGTCATTTGCGATGCCATGGCTCATTTGGTGCTTTCTGGACAGCTCCCTCGGTCAGAAAAAGCGCCCTACATCACCGACGAGTGCAACATGAACGTCGATCAAGCATGGTCGTAAGGGAGGGGTGATGCACGAAACGGACATGACGAAAGCCCTCATTCTAACGGTGACAGACTGGTGGGACTCTCAACCCGGACATCCCGTCATCGAAGCCATTCATCTCATGGTGGGGCAGTTTACCTGCGTGGAGCCTGCGAGCTTGCAGTTTGCCTTTGAGGCTCAAACCCAGCAGACGTTCTTAGAAGGGGTGAAGCTGGTGATTCAGGATGTGCCGCTGGTGGCCTTTTGCCATCGGTGTCAGCAGGACTACCGTCCGACGATCGGGTTGCAGTATGCCTGTCCGACGTGCCAGTCCCCCATGGAGGACATTCGTTCGGGGCGAGAACTGAAAATTGACCGCATTGAATATCACTCAGTTCCAACACCCTCTGTCGCGTCTAACTAATAGCGCCTAACTAATAGCGCCTAGCTAAATTAATGACGATTTCAACGGAAAAGGAAAAGCTATGCACCAAACCTTCGATGCAGCCCTTGGGGTCAATTTGCTCCATGCAAACCAAGCGGGTGCCGATCACAATCGAGCCCATTTTGACGAATGGGGCATTACCTGCTTCAACGTGATGAGTAGCCCTGGCGCGGGCAAAACAGCGCTACTCGAAAAGACCCTGGAGGCCCTCTCCCAGGAGATGGCGATCGCCATCATCGAAGGCGACATGACCACCGAGTTGGATGCAGAACGGTTACGTCAATATGGCGTTCCTGTCATCGCCATCAACACCGGGCGATCCTGCCACCTCGACTCAAAAATGGTGGCGGGCGGCCTTCATCGGCTTGAGCACGAGCACAACCCCGCCGATTTTGATCTGGTGCTAGTTGAGAATGTGGGCAACCTGGTATGTCCCGCAGAGTTTGAAGTGGGCGAACACGCAAAGGTGGCGCTGTTGAGCATCACGGAAGGCGAAGACAAACCCCTGAAATATCCGGTGATGTTCCAGGAAGCGGATTGTCTGCTGATTACCAAGCTGGATCTAGCACCCTATCTGGATGTAGATCTTCAGCAGATTGAGGCCAATGTGCGTCAGATCAATCCCCACGTCACTCTCATTCCGGTATCAGCGAAAACCGGGGAAGGCTTGTCGGAATGGTTTAATTGGGTGCGATCGCACGTTCGTGCTCCACAGCCTGTTTGAGAATCGGGTGACATTGAGCCAGAGCCCCTGGATTTGATGAACGTTCATCATCCAGACGTATTGCTTAACTCCGAGATATCTGGGGGTGTAGCGGTAAGAAAGTTTCAAAAAAGTTTCACCCTTGCACATGCCCTATTGATTTGTACTTGAATAAGTGGAGGAATTTGAATGAATCGACGACTTGTGTGTTCTTGGCTTGGCCTGTTTCTTGCCAGTGGTGTGCTGGCCGTAGGATGTGAGCCCGCTCCAACGCCGGATGCCTCAGAAACACCTGAAGAGCCTGCAACAGAGGAAACTGTAGAAGCCCCCCCTGAAGGTGAGGCAATCAAGATGGGATACAGTAGCTGGGCCGGATGGTGGCCGTGGGCGATCGCCGAGCAAGAAGGACTCTTCGAAGAAAACGGAGCCAATGTTGAACTCATCTGGTTTGATGGCTATCTAGAATCCATGGAAGCCTTCGCAGCGGGTCAGCTCGATGCCAATTCTCAAACCCTCAACGACACCATTTCCTTTGCAGATGTGGCAGAAAACGGCATAGTGGCCGTTCTTGTAAACGATAACTCCGCAGGCAACGACAAAATCATCGTTTCCTCAGAAATCAACACCCTTGAAGATTTAGTCGGCAAAGAGGTCGCGCTCGAAGAAGGCGTGGTCGGAGACTTTCTGCTCACTTTGGCACTCGAAGATGCGGGTTTATCACGAGAAGATGTGTCCATCCGTAATTTAGAAACCGGGGCGGCAGCAACGGCCTTTGCGGCAGGGCAGGTCGATGCATTTGCAGGCTGGGTTCCCTTCTGGGAAACTGCACTGAGCCGTGAAGGCAGTAAAGAACTGCTCACCTCCGAAGCCTATCCCGGTGCCATCCCCGACTTACTGGTAGTGAGCCAAACGCTGATTGATGAGCAACCAGAGCAGGTTCAGGCGTTGGTCAATACGTGGTTTGATGTTTTAGCCTTCATCGAAGAAAACCAAGAAGAAGCATACGCCATCATGGCCGAACGGGCGAATGTGAGTCCCGATGAGTTTGAGCTATACCTCGAAGGAACTCGGTTCTTCACTTTGGAAGATAACCTCGAAGCCTTTACCGATGGTGGAGAGGACATGAAGTACATGCCCTATGCCTCTCAAGTTATGGCGGACTTTATGGTAGGCGTGGGTTTCATTCCCGAAGCACCGGAGCTGGACGCAATTTTAGATGACACGTTTGTGCGAGCCTACGCCGACCAACAGTAGTCATGACTGAGCCCCAGTTTTTCTATAAAACTGGGGTTTATGGTGTCGCCCATTGCCGATAGTTCAGGACAAACCAAAATGCTGCATCCTTTGCATTAAAAGCATCTTGTTCTGCCTTCTGCCTTCTATCTTCTGCCTTCATCCTATCGCTCCTCCCCACCATGACTCATCCTTCTACAGCGTTTAGTTCTAAGGTGGATGTTCCTGCAACCCAGGGACTTCAGCCCACCGTCTTCTGGCGAATTTCAGACACCATTCCGCGATCGCTCAACTGGAGCCTGATGGTCGCCTCTATCGTGACTCCATTTCTCGCCTGGTGGATTATCGCTAGCGTTGCGGGCATCAATCCCGCCTTTTTGCCGTCTCCTGCCAACGTCATCGAAGCCTTTGTGCGGCTGTGGGAACGTGGGTTCATCATCAAAGACACCGTGGCGAGCTTTTCTCGCGTGATGGGCGGGTTTATCATCGCCGCCGTCATCTCGACCCCCATTGGCATTTTGATGGGCACCTTTCCCAGCTTCATGGCCTTATTCGAGCCAATCATTGGCATTTTTCGGTATATGCCCGCGCCCGCATTCACTCCCCTGCTGATTATTTATCTGGGTTTAGACGAAGCTCCCAAGATTGCGCTGGTGGTTTTGGGAGTCGTGTTTTACAACATTCTCATGATTATGGATGCGGTGAAGTTCGTTCCCCGAGAGCTAATTGAAGCCACGTATACCCTGGGTGGACGACGACCTCAAATTCTCATGCAGGTGATTACACCCTACGTCGTTCCCAATATCATCGATACCTTTCGCATCAACATGGCAGCGGCCTGGAATATGGTGATTGTCGCAGAACTCATTGCCGCAGAATTGGGCCTGGGAAAACGGATTCAGATTGCCCAGAAATTCTTTAACACAGACGAAATCTTTGCCTGCTTGATTGTGCTCGGCATCATTGGGGTGTCGCTGGATTTGCTGTTCCGATGGGTGCTGCGATGGAGCTGTAAATGGGCGATTGATTAACGCTGGATAAACAAGAGTAATGAACCAAACGTGATGAACAAGGAAGAAGCGCCATGCACCTGGAAGTCTCCAATGTTTACAAACAGTTTGAAACGCGCCGAGGGCCATTAGTCGCGCTGAAAGACATTAATCTTCATGTGGAAACGGGAGAATTTGTATGCGCGGTTGGGGCATCGGGGTCGGGTAAATCCACGCTACTGCGATTGATTGCGGGGCTTGATTCCCCCACGGCAGGCATTATCACGGTGGATGGTGCGAGGGTCGTAGGGCCAGGGGCAGACCGTGGCATGGTCTTCCAGCGCTATACCTTGTATCCCTGGAAATCAGTTCTCAAGAATGTGGAGTTTGGGTTGAAGCTTCAAGGAGTGTCGCCCTCTGAACGGCGGGCGATCGCCTCAGAATATCTCGACATCGTCGGGCTTTCTCAATTTGCCCAGGCACTCCCTCGGGAACTATCGGGTGGGATGAAGCAGCGTGTGGCGATCGCCCGTGCCTTAGCCTGCCATCCCAAAATCTTGCTGCTGGATGAGCCCTTCGGCGCACTCGATGTTCAGACCAAGGAAGTGATGCAGGAGTTTTTGCTCAACCTCTGGCGACGGACAAAGGCCAGCATTCTCATGATTACCCATGATGTGGAAGAAGCCGTGTTTCTGTCTCAGCGCATCTACGTGATGACGGCTCGACCAGGGCAAATTCGAAAAGAGCTGACAATTAACCTGACGGGCGATCGCACCTACGAGACGAAGCGCCAAACCGCTTTTCAGGATTACAAACACGACATCATGGACTTGCTGCGAGACAAAGCACTCACACCGGTGCCTTAGCATCACCTCCCTGGCATCATCTCCTTGGCATCACCTTCATTAAGTTTCAGTCCATAGACTTAGCAATTTTTTCTACTTCGAACACAATAGAGGTGTGAATCGTCCGTTAGAAGGATAGGTAGGCAGGCTGCGCTCGCCCAACTATCCTTACCGACCTACCCTTACCGACCTACCCTTACCGAGGTGTGCAATACGAGAGGTTAATCTGCTTCGCCTCAGTGCATCTGTCCTTTGACTTGCAGTCATGAGCTATTGTCTAAACCCTTCCTGTTCTGAACCAGAACACGCGCCATCTCTCAATCAGAGACACGATAAATTCTGCTCGTACTGCGGGGCGTCCCTGATGTTGGGCGATCGCTATCGTGCCACCCATCTCATCCGGCATCATCACGGTGGCCGCACCCTGGTAGGCATTGATGAACATCGCCCCTCTAAACCGAAATGCGCGATTAAACAGTTCTTTAAGTCATCGGATCGTCCAACATCTTCGGATCATTTTTATCAGGTTGCAAAACGCCTCGAAGCTTTAGGCCAACATCCCCACATTCCCACCCTTTGGGCGTCGTTTGAGACTGATCAGTACCAGTATTTGATTCAAGAATATCTAGAAGGGGTTCCGCTCTCGGTACAGCTCCAGAAGCACGGCCCATTCTCTGAAAATAAAATTCGAGCCATTTTTCGCTACATCTTACCTGTTCTGCACGTTGCTCATTCTCACCAGGTGATTCATGGTGACATCTGCCCAGAGAATATGGTGTACGTCAAGCGCGAAATTCCGAGTGGCAGCGCTAGTGGCAGTCTGAGTAGTAGCAAAGGAACGGGTATGTTGGTGCTGGTAGGGTTCGGCGTTGCGTCACTGGTTTCTCCAAATTCTCAGACTGCTCAAACTGCTCAAAAAACAATCTCCAGCGACCTTCAGCAACTGGGAATCACCTGCATTCAACTCCTGACAAATGAATCCCCAGACACGCTCTATGACGCAGAAAGACAGATGTGGCAGTGGGAACCCTTCATTAAACAGGATGTCAGCGGTTCTCTAAGCCTCGTTTTGGATAAACTGCTCCATCCAACCGACCGTCATCGATACCAGAGCGCGGAGGATGTTTTAGCCGATATCAGTCGAACAGGGGAGCAGGTCAGTCACCGTCCAACCTTAGTTCCGCAGGCCAAGGTCAATGTTGGCCTTGACCCCGCACTATCAGCAAGTCATCAATTCATCTCTGAAGAAGATGATTCCGACTCAGCCTGGCGGTGTATTCATACCCTGCGGGGACATGATGCCTGGGTTCGCTCCATTGCGCTAAGTCCGGATGGCCGACTCCTGGTGAGTGGGAGTGGCGATAAAACCGTCAAGCTTTGGTCAGTGGCAGATGGCACGTTACTCCACACCTATCAAGGCCACTCGACCTGGGTGAGAGGTGTCGCGATCAGTCCTGACCAGCGAATCGTCGCAAGTGTGAGCAACGACAAGACTGTTCGGCTGTGGAATACTCAGACGGGGGAAGCCATTCAAACGTTGCTGGGACACGGGGATTGGATTCGAGCCGTGACCTTTTTGCCCTCAGATGGGTTACTGGCAACGGCGGGTCAAGACAAGGTGATTCACATTTGGGATTTGAAGCGAAACCAGATTCTGCGCACCCTGGAAGGCCATGTGCATTGGGTGCTTGCGTTAGCTGCTCACCCCGATGGAAAACGGCTGTTTAGCGGCAGTCGCGATCGCACCATCCGCTGTTGGGACATTGCTTCCGGCAGATGTGAATACACGCTATCGGGTCATACCTCAGAAGTCACCGCACTGACACTAAATGCGCAGGGCGATCGCCTATTCAGCAGCAGCGGCGATCAGACTGTTCGCATCTGGAACTCGGAGTCCCAGCGACTCGTGCAAACGTTGCGGGGGCATACCGGAGCCGTCAACAGCATCGCCATTCATCCATCCGGAGCCGAATGGGCTTCCGGGAGTACCGATAAGACAATTAAGCTTTGGCAAATGGGGGCTGAGACCTCATACGCGACCCTACGCGGACATGCCGGATGGGTCTGGACAGTCGCCTTTCCTAAGCATGCTCCAACCCCTCAAGACACCCTTCTGGCCAGCGGGAGCTGGGACGGAACCATTAACATTTGGCAGCCCAACCCGACAGTCCCTTAATTCCAGGTAATTCCAGATGAATTGTAAAGCAATATAACGAAAATGACGTCATAACGGCATGCTGTCTTGACAGCACCTTGCCGGGGACACTATTCTGTGACACATACCCGGGTACCAATTGTATGTATTGATTTATGAGCGACAAGACGAAGGTTACTCTCTATATCCCACCTGACTTGCACCGAAAGCTAAAAGTAAAAGCTGCTGTTGAGTCTGAGCCAATGTCATCCATTGCTGAGCAGGCCATTGTATTTTACTTAAACCATTCTGAAATTGTGGACGGAGTAAGGGCAGAGCAGCAAAATACTCATCGCATTCATTCATGTCCTGAGTGCAGTTCAAACTTTATGGTTCAGCATGGCGAGGTCGTGCCCCTACCTAATCAGCCCGGTGTAATCGAGGGGGATGGTGATCTGGGTTTCCCTGCTGATATCGAAAGAGCTGTGATTGGTTCTGGAAGCGATCACGCCAGTCAAGAAAGTCTTGTCACCTGCTAATGCCATTTTTGCTGATAGTTCTGAAGATTAGATCGACGGATCGGCGAAGTTTTTCTAGTTACTGTTAGTTCAGTTACGGTTAATTCTTGCTCAAGAAGCTTGAATATGTCATCGGCAATTCGTCTGAATGTCAGCATTGAAGGTTATTTACTGTTGGATTCGTTACTCTCTAGGTCTTACTGATCATGAAAGAAGAGCTCAGCATTCTAATTCAGGCTCAATATCCATTGATCTACTTGGTGACATCTGAGGAGGAACGAGCCACTGGGGCGATCGCCCAACTGAAGCTTCAGCGCAATATTTATGTCTGGACTGTGACCCACGGCATTGTTGAGCATGATGCATCGCAAGGGTCAGCACCGTTGCAACACAGCCACAACACTGTTTCTCCTGAAGCGGCGATTGAGTGGGTGGTTCGGCAGCGAGAGCCAGGAATCTTTATCTTTAAGGATTTGCACCCGTTTCTCGATTCTCCAGGGGTGACTCGGTGGTTACGTGATGCGATCGCCTCTTTCAGAGGAACACAAAAGACAATTGTTTTAATGTCACCTGTTCAAAGCGTTCCTATCGAGCTTGAGAAAGAAGTCGTTGTCTTAGACTTTGAGCTTCCTGACATGACGGAACTGAATCAGGTACTAACGAAGCAGCTTGATCAGGTCAAAACCCATCGAGTCTCGACAGAAGCTAGAGAAAAGCTCTTGAAAGCTGCTCTTGGGCTTACTAGAGATGAAGCGGAGAAAGTTTATCGGAAGGCTTACGTTACTGCTGGCAGACTAAGTGGTGATGAGGTTGAGATTGTCCTGTCTGAGAAGAAGCAGCTCATCCGACGCAACGGTATCCTTGAATATATTGAAGAAGATGAGACCATTGACTCCGTAGGTGGATTGGCGGAGTTAAAGCGATGGCTCATGCAGCGGTCAAACGCATTTAGCGAACGTGCTCGTGAATATGGATTGCCTCAGCCAAAGGGAATGTTGATTTTGGGGGTTCCAGGTTGCGGAAAATCCTTAATCGCGAAAACGACATCCCGCCTTTGGGGTCTTCCTCTGCTCCGGCTCGATATTGGTCGGGTGTACGACGGTTCGACAGTAGGGCGTTCGGAAGCAAACTTGCGAAATGCTCTTAAGACGGCTGAGTCAATTTCACCCGCAATCCTGTTTATCGACGAAATTGATAAAGCTTTTGCAGGAAGCGCAGGTTCAACCGACTCAGACGGTGGCACATCAAGTCGAATTTTTGGGTCATTCCTGACCTGGATGCAGGAAAAAACGTCACCTGTGTTTGTAATGGCGACAGCCAACCGAGTTGAACGACTACCCGGTGAGTTCCTCCGAAAGGGACGGTTTGACGAAATATTTTTCGTAGACTTGCCAAACGCCGAAGAGCGGAAAGATATTTTCAAAATTCATCTCTCCAAGCGACGACCCGATATCTCTCGGTTTGACCTTGAGCAGCTTGCGAACATGTCGGAAATTGAAGCATATATCCGAGATCAGAAATCGCAAGAGCTTCAGAAAGTGGTTTGTCAGTTTTCAGGAGCTGAAATTGAGCAGGCTGTGATTGCCGCCATGTATGAGGCGTTTGCTCAAGATAGAGAATTTACTCAACTTGATATCATTGCAGCGATCAAATCGACATTGCCCCTGTCACAGACAATGGTTGAGCAAGTATCAGCATTACGAGACTGGGCTAAGCAGCGAGCGCGCCCAGCTTCTACTTCAGTCGTAGAAGAACGCGAGCAAGAGCAAGAATACAGACGACTGGAGTTTTAACAGGCTTTCTTTTCTGCCTCCCAAGCAGGAAGAAGGGCTAGCAATGTGTGTGTTACATATTGACTAGCAGTTTCAAAAAGCTACAACTTTGGTTCACAGAGCATGTAGCAGTTCAGAATAAAAACGTTGTCGATTCTCTCAGTTTCTCTACAGGAGGAAATTCCTAATGTCTCACTTTAGTACTCTTCGCACCAAAATCACTGATGCTGTCGTTCTCACTCAGTCCCTTAGTGATCTAGGCATCTCTGTTAAGGAAAACGCAGATATCCGTGGTTACAACGGTCAGCGTGTTCGTGCAGATATCGTTGCTGTTCTTGAGGGCGAGTACGATCTTGGCTGGTCTCTCAATGCAGATGGTTCTTACGACCTGATTGCTGACCTATGGGGTGTTGCGAAGAAGCACAACCAAACCGAGCTCATCAACTCTATCAACCAAAAGTATGCTGTAAATAAGACGCTTGCTGAAGTTAAGCGTCCTGGTTTGCAGAACGCTAATGTTAAGTTGGTACTTCAAAAGTAGTTTGCTTGAGCGTTCCCAAATTCTGCCGAGCCTCCACAGGTGTGGGGGCTCGTTTTTTTGACATTTTTGGCATGAACTTGTATCAGGTATAGCCCTACAGGGTAAGGTTTGAGCATGGTTCCCCCGCTGCGTGGGAGAGCCATGCTGCTTGAATGTCCTAACGCAAAGGCGTAAAGCTATGCCAGCATAGTTCGCTCCCGGTAAGGACGGTTGTGCCTCAATCGTGATTAACCTTAAGATTTTGCGGATTAATCAAACTTTCTGGGTAACATAGTTTAGAACAAAGAGCTTGCTTCAGACTCGATGGGCTGTTGATGATAACGGGCGAGTGATACAGCAATTAAATTTGCTGGTCTTGCCAGTTACTCTTGTCCTTTAGCTATCGGAGTCCGTATAGCGTTCTTAGCACCAACCCCCTGGTGGTTATGTTCTTTGTTTGTTGAATGATCACCACACTAACGAGTTTTATAGCGTATTTCCATGCAAACTGAAGCATTTAGTCAGCTTTTCCCTCTCTTCAGTGCAGCAAGCCCTGAAACTATCGATTGGCTGCTTTCAATTGCTGAAAAGCATGACTACCCTGCTGACAGGGCTGTGCTGATGGAAGATGCTTGGGGAAATGCAGTGTATTTCATTGAATCTGGATGGGTCAAAGTTCGACGGCATTCTGGCGATGAAGTTGTAACGCTCGCAATTCTCGGAAAAGGCGATTTCTTTGGAGAAATGGCTATTTTAGATGAATCTCCACGCTCGACCGACGTCATTGCCATGTCTGATGTGAAGCTGTTGAGTGTTTCAGCTCAACGCTTTATTCAAACTCTGTTTAAGGATTCTCAACTGCATCATCGAATGTTGCAGCTTGTCGTTAGGCGTTTGCGTCAGACGAATGGTCGCTTTCAGCTCAGGCATCAGCCTCCAGCCATTAAGCTTGCCAATACCCTGATCTATCTGGGCGAAAACTACGGACAGCCGTCCGATCAGGGAACTGATATTCTCAATATTCCGCTGAAAGACCTGGCTGATGTGACTGACATTAACCTAGATGACACGACTAAGATTATTCAGAAACTTGAAAGCAAAGGCTGGCTGAGTATCGACTCAGATGGCAAGATCATGCACCTAATCAATGAAAAACAGTTGAGTCATCTTGCTGGTCAGCTCTGAGCGTAGCGTTCGTAGCGTTGCTTTTTCCCAATTAGGGTCTTCCGGGGAAATAAAATACCCAAAATCCCAGAGAGAGGAGTGGCGGGCTGCGCCCGCCGCTCCTCTCTCTGGGATTCTATTTCTGGTTCCCTGCCTCTGGCAGAGAATCTCTACGGGAGCCTCCGGCTCCAATTTGAATGGGAGAGTCAGAGACTTGAATGGGAGTCAGAGACTCTAGCGGGCATTCCCAGCGATACGCTGGGAACAAGGAATACGCTAAACACGTACCGGGCTGCGCCCGACGCCTCTCTCTGGGATTTTATAGCGCTGTGCGCTGAGGTTAGGCACAGTTGTGTTGGGCGCACCGCGCCCCACACAACTGTGCTTAACGCGAATGCACATCGCTATATTTTTTTTGCTTATTTCTTGCTGAAAGGGCAAGCACGAGGTTGTGCCTACCCTAGCCTTATCAACTATTGGTGAAGCCCCAAAAGCGTATCTGAGGCTTATTTTAAGTGGATGCTCTTGGGTTGCTCGAACATGTGAATGGTATCAACAAATCGTGCAGTTCTAGACTGAGTTGAGATAACCAGGCTCTGAGTCCGGGCACCATGGCTAAAGAAACGAACTCCTTCCATAAGAACACCGGGTGTGATGCCACAGCCTGCAAACAGAACCGTTTCACCTGAGGCGAGTTCTTCAGTTTCGTATACTTTGTCAGGATCGGTAATGCCCATCTCCTTAAGACGTGCAAGATTTCCTTCGACAGTCATGTCAGCCCATTCTTTTGTTTTGACAATTGCAGGATCATAAATTAGCTGACCCTGGAAGTGTCCTCCGAGACACTTCATTGCAGCCGCAGAAATCACGCCTTCGGGTGCCGCCCCGATTCCCATTAGCGCGTGGGTGTTGGTTCCTTCGAAGGCACAGGAGATCGCTGCTGATACGTCACCGTCTGAAATGAGGCGGATACGAGCCCCTGTTTCACGGATTTCTTGAATCAACTCATTGTGGCGATCGCGCTTCATGACGACCACAACCAATTCATCAATTGCACGATCGAGACACTCGGCGAGGATCTTGAGGTTTTCGGTTGCAGACTTACGAATGTCAACTTTTCCTTTTGCCGCTGCGGGAGCTGCAAGCTTTTTCATGTAGAAGTCGGGTGCATTAAACAATCCACCTTTCTCTGAAATCGCTAATACGGCCATGGAACCGGGTTGACCATAGGCGCAGAGGTTGGTGCCTTCACAGGGGTCAACGGCGATATCAATTTCTAATAATTCTTCTGGGTTACAAAAGTCTGAAGCATTGGGTTGAGTACAGATACCCACTTCTTCACCGATGTAGAGCATCGGAGCTTCGTCGCGCTCACCTTCTCCAATCACAATGCGTCCACGCATGTAGATTTGGTTCATGCGCTCACGCATAGCTTCAACGGCAACCTGGTCGGCTGTATTTTTGTCGCCCTTGCCCATCCAACGAGCAGAGGCGATCGCCGCCTTCTCAACAACCTCAATAATCTCTAGGCCGATTGTACTCTCCACCTGATATCCCTCCCAACAATGTTGATGTTATGTCTTTTACACAAAGTGCTTCTCAATGTAAAAGTCTATCAGAGAGCGGATACCTTAAAATGTGTGATTGCCTTAGCTACCGTTGATTAAACGAGCAGATTCAATTCTTTAGTGTCCGTCATTATCTAACCAGAACACAGCCTCTGAGCCATCTTCTCGTGTGTGGACAAATACACGAAAACGATGAAGACAAGAATGCTTTGGGCGTGCCCCGCGCGCCCAAAGCATTCTTGTCTTCGCTGTAGCGACCTAAATCGGGCGAAGCCGAGTGACCTTTAAGTTAAATTCTCCCTGGCCTTGTCCAGCATAGGGAGTCACCCGAAGAATGTACTGTCCTCCATCTAAAATGCGAGCGAACAGCATCGAGTTGGTTGTGCCATCGGGACCGTCATCATTCTCTCCGAAGGTCGATCCATCGGGTGCGATCATCGTGATAATCGTATCGAACTCGTCAGATACGACATCAACAACCACGTAATCTCCCTCATTTAAGGTGACTGTGTAGTCGCGGGCAAAGCCCCCAAACCCAGTCGGGATGTCTTTGTCCGATAGGGTATCGGTAATTTCGTCGCTTGCGGGCAACTGAATCGGGTTGTAGAGCGGGGCAGTTTGTGCCAAAGCCGCCGTTGCACCGATACCAAGGCTAAATAAACCTGCTGAGATCGCAAGTGGAAATTTCAATAGATTGGATGGCAACGTGTTGCCGAGATGGATACTCTTCATATAGCAATGCTCGTAAACCAGTAAACGTTTTCTTGATTTAGACGGCTTCATTATGAATCAAACTCCCAGATGAACCCCAAAATATTTGCGATGATTACAGAATGGCCATAAATCTCAACTAAATATACGTATCAGAGGTGACAGAACATGAACCGCTTAGCAAAACCTCGCACTCCTGCGTTCATTCAGCGTCTTCAGTGGATTCTCGATCCGGTTGGTTATTTAGAAGGAACCCATGCTGCTTTCCCAGACATTTTTATGGGAACGGGCATCGGGTTTGGCGATCGCATCGTTCTCACCAGCCACCCCGATGCCATTCAATACTTACTTACGAATGATCGCAGAGAATTTTACGCCCCCGGTGAGTTGAATCTCATTCTAGAACCCCTCATCGGGAATTCGTCTCTGGTCACCATTGAGGGCGATCGCCACAAAAAGCGACGGCAGGTGATTATGCCGCCGTTTCATGGAGAACGGTTGGGAACCTATGGGGAACAGATTTGTGCCATTACTCAAGAGGTGATGAGTAGTGTGCCGACAGGAACACCCTTCACGGCTCGCAGCATCACCCAACGCATTACCCTACGAGTGATTTGCGAGATTGTATTTGGGCTGTCGGGAAGTGAACGGGCTGACCAAATCCACACCCTGCTGCGCGAAACCGCCGATCGCTTTAGTTCTCCGTTGACCTCTGCGATGCTGTTTTTCACGCAGCTGCAGCAAGATCTAGGCCCGTGGAGTCCCTGGGGATACTTCTTGCGGCTACGCGCCAAGCTTAATGAACTCGTCTACGAGGAGTTGCGCGATCGCCGCGAACACCCCGACCCCAACCGCACCGATATTTTGTCGCTGCTGATGGCTGCTCAATACGAAGACGGG
>JAYKJC010000671.1:0-3786 GCA_035285885.1 Leptolyngbyaceae cyanobacterium
AATGATGCTGGTATGCGAGCGATTTCGGGTCATTTATCCCTCAAATCCTTACGAACAGGATCCTCACTCTTCGTAGATATCACGACGATGACCCTTCATAAAGTGTCAGGCAACAGTGCCAGTTAACCGTGGGGGGCACGGGTCATTTACATCTGTTTGAGAAAGCGTATCAATCAGAGAAAGCGTATCAATTTCTGTAACTGCCCCACACACCTTCATCAATTCCAGCCAGAATTAAGGATGAAGAATGCTAAGGTTTTTCCCAGCGGCTATCTTGCCAAATTCATCCCTCCTGTCTGCGGAATAGCCATTGCCACCTTTGAAGATTCATCAGGTCAACGTGCGATCGCTTCACAACTCATCTCCCACGCCACTGTTACTTCAGACAGCCATCTTGGATCACCTCTCATACAGTCGTTTCAGGCCACTGTTTGAGGGCTTGCTCAAGAAACGGGCGTGACATCATCCAAAGGATTAAATCGATGACTCCTGACGTTTCTATGCAGACAGAAATACGGTTCACCCATGCTCGGTTCCTGGCAAAGTGGATTTTTGCGAACTTTTTGGCTGGCTCCATTGCTGGCTTTCTTGAAGATCATGGGTTTCAGTTCGCGGCAACGCTCGTTTTTGCAGGGGCGATCGCCGGGAGCTGTCAATGGTTGGTGCTCCGCCAGGAGTTGCGATCCATGCGGTGGTGGCCCCTCGCCAGTGCTCTGGGCTGGGTGGGTGGCAGTCTGTTACAGGCTTCCAGCAACGCTCTCTATCGTCCAATCGTGGATTTCCTCTCGGCTCATCTGGGACTGTGGGAGGTGTTCTGGCTCAACATCGTCACGAATCCCATTCCCTTTGCAGCAATGGCGATCGCCCAGGGATTGGTTCTCATTCAGCATCGTCAGTTCTCTGCTCGAACAATCGGCCTCTGGGTTCTCATAAGTGCGATCGCTGGGGCGGTGTATGGCGGAGTCAGTGCTTCTCTATGTCTGGCTCTGTGCTATTCCTTACCCAGAGTTTTAATTGGCGTTGTAGCTGGAGGGGGATGGGTCGCCTATGGCCTGATTACAGGGTGGGTGTTGTTGAAATTCATCCACTCGGGTGATGACTGAGGGCGATCGCCCTTAGTGAGATCGTCGTTAAGCATCAGATAGGGTGGGCATTGCCCACCTTACTTGTTCAAACCGTTCTACTAAACATGCAACGCTCACCTTACTTGTTCACACTTCGTTCTTTCACTCTCCTCGTTCATTCGTTGAGGTTTTATGCTTCGATCGTGTTGCTTTGGACTGGCCCTGGTCATGAGTCTCTGGGCTCCCCTAATGCAAGTGAAATCTGCGCTTGCCCAAGATAATTTAGTCCAAGATAATTTAGCTGAAAATAATAATGGGTTGTTTTCCCAAACTCGCTCCCTCCCCGGAAATCAAGTCATGGCACAGGCTGCCGATCTTCCGACGCCTGAGCCTGTGCAGATGAATCAACCCCTAACGCTCCAGTCAGATGCGTTCATGGCTCTGCAAGAATTTCTGGCCGAGGAAAACTGGCAAGCCGCTGACCAGGAAACCCGTCGCATTCTCCAGTCCTGGGTGGGAGATGTTTACTACGGTTCGCCATCAAATATATCGGTTGAGGTCATCCAGGAGATTGACCGTCTGTGGGCAGAGGCAAGTGGGGGGCGGTTTGGCTTCCGTGCTCAGCTTGATATCTGGCAGACGGTGCGTGCTCAGCATCCCAGCGATATGGAGGCAGCGGTGAATGCCTTTGGCGATCGCGTCGGTTGGCGACGAACAACGCCAGATCCAAATAACTTCGTTTCTCCCCACTGGTTTACAGAACCGGAGCTTACCTATTCCTCTACAGCTCCCGTCGGTCATTTGCCCTGGGCAGGTGTGGACTGGGCAATGATTGAAGGACTGTTGAATCAGCAGAGCTGTGGCAGTTGCACGATTGATTCTATGTACTTGCAGGGCGATCGCTTTACTCGCTATGTACCTGGCTTATTTACCCAGGTACAGACAGCCTTAGCGGCTCCCCAATCTCCAGACTCTCAAAGCTGGAGAACCCTCCGTTCAAAGTTTGAGATTAACTTAAATTCCCTTTATCCAAATAACCGATGCCCTATCGAGACCGTGGATCAGGCCGTTAGCCCGAACAGCCAAATCTTAGCCGTCAGCAGTTACAGCCTTGAACGAGCCTGTGGCGGCAACTCTACCAACAGCACCTTAGTTCTGTGGGATGCTCAGCGGGGGAACCGTATCATTACCCTGATGCGGGGGAATGCGGTGGAATCTTTCAACTATGATGGTCAGCCCCAGGAACCTCCAACAGAAGGCGATCGCAAAGTCGGGGATGTGGCAAATGCGATCGCTTTCACCCCCGATAGTCAGCTCATTGCAGCGGGGCTATCCAATGGCACCGTGCGCCTCTGGAGAACGGATACGGGTCAACTCGTGCGGACCTTATCCGGGCATCAGTATGCAGTGAGGGCGATCGCCATCAGCGCCGACGGGACGCGATTGGTTAGCGCCAGTTCTGACCAGACGATCAAGCTCTGGGACGTGCAAACGGGACAGTTAATTCGCACCATGCAGTTGAATGACTCAGCGGGCATTGTGCATACCGTGCGCATCAGCCCCGATGGTCGGCGGTTGGCACTGGCGACCGGGCATAACCTCCTCCAACTCAGGGATCTGACGACTGGGAGCATTGTTCGTACCTTTGTCGATGAAACAACCAACCAACCGAATTGGATGCCTCTGGCCTTTAGCCCCGATGGACGATTTCTTGCCACCAGCGACATCGACCACAGCGTCAAGCTTTGGAACGCGACCACAGGTGCCCGCATTATGACCTTGCAGGGGCACCGAGATGCGGTGAGGGCGATCGCCTTTAGCCCTGATAGTCGAACCCTTGCCAGCAGCAGTGCTGACTATGAGGTAAGGCTGTGGAGCCTACAACCCTTTCAGCTCCAGCGAACTCTGAATGCGGCTCCGTCTATCCATCAGGATTATGAACGTCCACCAAGTCCCGGCTATTTATCCTTCTCAGGCAATGGCCAGATATTGGCAACCAGTGCGCTACATCCCTTCTCCCATCCGATTTCGGGCGAAGCGTTAACTCTGCTCGGCATTACCCTCTGGGATGCTGCCACCGGACAATCCCTAACCAACCTGGATTACGTCAAAACCTTTAGCTTTAGCCCCGACAGCCAGTTCTTACTTACCAATGGTCACACTCTTCAGGTCTGGCGACCTCATTCTCAACCCTAGGAGATCTTCGTGAGACGCAACTTTGCTTCAGCTTTATCAATTTCAGCAGTTCTCTTGGCTGGGCTTACGTTATCTGCCTGCCCAATCCTACCGACATCCAGCTCTGGCATCACGCCTACTTCTGACGCGCACCCTTCAGATACCCCTTCTAACCCTTGGGCCAATCGGGTAGGAGAACTTGATTTGGCTCCCTGGCAGGTCGAACCGTGTGAGGGCACCGCTCCTTTCCTCTGTGTTTACAATCAGCAAAACCTCGTCGGTACGGTTGAATTTCAATCCTGGCCTCTCGATAACCGGACAGATCTACAAACCTATCTCTCTGAAGCGGGACTCAACCAGGGGGCGATCGACCTGAACGATCCGGCTCAGCAGTCCCAGATAGTTCGTGCCCTACATGGGCTTGTCAGCGAATATTACTCCTCAATTGAGGAAGACCTCTCTACTGGTTCCGACGCAGTCACATTTGAAGCAGAACCCCCCGGAGCCCTGACGGTTGGCTCTCTGCCAGGTTTACGCTATGGCTTTA
>JAYKJC010000672.1:0-2820 GCA_035285885.1 Leptolyngbyaceae cyanobacterium
GACAGAGGGCGATCGCCTCTTTCAGCACCTCCTCAATGAAATACCCTGGCGACAGGATCACATCACCATTTACGGCAAAACCCGTGCGCTGCCCCGCAAAACTGCATGGCATGGTGACGCGGGAGCCTCATACTCGTACTCTGGCATTCACCTTCACCCTGAACCCTGGACACCTGGGCTGGTGGAGATCAAGCAGCGCATCGAAGCGGTAGTGAACCGTCGCTTTCCTCAGCTTTGCTTCAACAGCGTGTTGCTCAATCTCTACCGCAACGGACAAGACAGCATGTCCTGGCACAGCGATGATGAGCCGGAGTTGGGCAGAAACCCGGTGATTGGTTCAGTCAGTTTTGGAGAGACCCGACGATTTGTGTTTCGCCATCGACAAAACAAAGCTTTAAAGACTGAAGTGCCCCTTACGCACGGTAGTTTTCTGCTGATGGCTAGCGAGACTCAACACTTCTGGCACCACGCAATTCCGAAGACAGCGAGGGCGATCGCCCCACGAATTAACCTGACGTTCAGAGTCATTATTGACACCCCTTAGGGAGCCAATTCAGTAATGTTTCAGCAGCAGATGAACGCCGTAATCCGCTCAAAAGATACTGAGAGGTGTGTATTTAGAGGTGGTTCGAGTTGAAAGACCATGACTCCTGCCTTAAATCAGTGGGTTGATAATTCTAAGCTTCCCTTCAATCAACTGATTGTGCTGCATGTCTTCAGAATAGAGAATACTGCAATTGTCGATTAATGCCGTGGCAACCATTAGACTATCCCAATAGGAATACCCATAACGCACATTAATTTTTATGGCATCTACTACCTGTCTTGAAGTAGTTTCGGAGATGTCAAATCCATCGACGAGTTGAGAAATAATTTCTTGAGCCTGAAGTTGAGTCCGAAATTTCTCCTTGAGCAGAACGTTATACAATTCACCCAAAACTTGAGTACTGACCGTTAGAGATTCAATATGGGATAAAAAGAGAGTGTTCACTCTTTCATATTTTTCTGTCGGGTCTTTACTGTAGAGATAAACCCAAAGGTTTGTATCGAGAAGAATCTTATCGCTCATACAGGTTTTCTCGATTGAATTTATAATCTTCGGGCAGCTTGAAAGAGTGCTGCTGGAGCTGTTCTAGAAACCTTTGTTTTCTAGGTTCTAAAGTTCGTTTCACGTCATTTGGTGCCGTCGTAGAGTCTTCCACCAGAATTAGGGTGAGTTTCTTGCCTTCTAGGGCAGTATCGAGCTTTTCATCGAGAACTAAGTTGCCATCGTGGTAGGTTGCATGCAGTACTTTGCTCATGGGGGATTTCTCCTATCCGTCTGGAAATCAGAAACTGACTCTATTATCTCTTCACCTCTCACATTTCATCGAGGGGAGTGCGATGTCGGTTCCGATGGGGCTTTCACACGAAGCTTACAGCGCTATGCGCGTTGGTTAAGTACAGTCGAGTGGGGCGCGCTGCGCCCCACTCGACTGTTTTTGTGCTTAACGCGGTTGCATACCGCTATAGATTCTTTCAGAATTTTCTTGACACACATTTATAGAAGACTGCTACTATAGAAAAGCTTTGGTTGGTGGGGCGTCGCCAAGCGGTAAGGCACCGGGTTTTGGTCCCGGCATTCCTAGGTTCGAATCCTAGCGCCCCAGTCTTCGTCACCTGACGCATATGTGAATAGTTTTTGATGTTTAAGTGCGTGGGTGCAGCCTACTCACTCAATTATCGTTTCTGTACATCTGATATGATGTGTAGCGTTGAAGCTTTACGCTTTTGCGCTAGGACATTAGATCAGTATGTTTCCCCCACACAGCGGGGGAAACATACTCTAACCGTAACCCGTAGGGCTGTAAAGTAGGTCTGGAGCTTGCTCGACGAGTTTCCAGGCATTATTGATTTGGAATTGAGTTCTGTGCCTCAAACCTACCACGCTCAAGTTTTCGTCACGCTTCGCCCTTCGGTGCTCGACCCGGCGGGAACGGCTGTTCAATCGGGCCTCCATCATCTCGGATTTTCTTCCGTAGAGGGGGTGCGCATCGGCAAATATGTGGAGTTGACGCTTGAAGCAACAGATGAAGCGGATGCGAAACGTCAACTTGACCAGATGTGTGATCAGCTTTTGTCGAACCCAGTCATTGAGAATTATCGGTTCGAACTCAATGTAGCCGTGCCTTCTTGATTCCGTTCGATGAAGATTCCGTTTGATGAATGAACGGATAGCTTAATGAACGGAAAACTCGCTTCAATCACTCACCGGACGAACGCTATGAAATTTGGTGTACTTGTATTTCCAGGGTCAAATTGCGATCGCGACGCAGCTATGGTCGTCCGCGATTTACTCAAGCAGCCCACGCGCATGATCTGGCATGAGGAAAGCGACCTGTCGGATATTGATGTGGTGATTGTGCCGGGTGGGTTTAGCTACGGCGATTACTTGCGGTGTGGGGCGATCGCCCAATTCTCAGCGGCGATGGACGCCACAAAACGCCACGCAGAACAGGGCAAGCTCGTTCTCGGCATCTGCAATGGATTTCAGGTTCTCACCGAGGTGGGATTATTGCCGGGTGCGCTGGTGAGAAATCGAGATCTACACTTTATTTGCGATCGCGTCTCTCTAAAAGTAGAACGCACCGATCTGCCCTGGACTCAGGAGTATGCTTCTAACGACATCATCACCCTGCCCATTGCCCACGGCGAGGGCTGCTACTACGCGGACACAGCAACACTTGAGGAATTGGAAGCCAATCGTCAGGTGGTCTTCCGATATTGCAGTGCAGATGGAGCGGTGGATGATGCGAACAATCCCAACGGCTCACTCCACAA
>JAYKJC010000673.1:0-3926 GCA_035285885.1 Leptolyngbyaceae cyanobacterium
AGGATACATCTGGGCCATACATCCTACGATCAAAGGTAACATGAATTTCCAATAAATCTACGGATAAACATAATGCCGCAAGTGACGGGTAAGGAGTTCCCGAGTGATCGGACAGGCCCACGGGCACACAAAAACGATTCCGAAGGTCATCGATAATATTTAGCCCAACCCGCTCAAGAGGCGTTGGATAGCGGGTTGTACACTGAAGAAGCACTACTTTGCCGCAACGCTCCTGAATTTTGTTAACAGTGGACGAAATATGATCCCAACTACTTAATCCGGTACTCAGCAGTATGGGGCCACCTTTGTCCAACATCGATTCGATCAGTGGCCAATTAAGAGCCTCACCAGAGGAGACCTTCCAGGCAGGCATTCCAATTTTAGATAGAAGATTGACAGCCTCGAATGAAAAGGCTGAGCTAAGAAATATGAGCCCACGTTTTTCAGCGTGGTTAGCCAATCCCTGCCATTGCTCTAGAGAGAACTCCATCCGCCGCCAATAATCCCATCTCGTTAGGTCTTGACCGCTGAGCGGCACCCGAAATCGCTCGTCTAGTGTAGATTCAGCGGTCGCAATATGTGTTTGAAATTTGACCGCATCAGCGCCCGCATCGGCAGCCGCGTCGATATAAGAGTGGGCGTAACCGAGAGATCCGTCGTGGGATTGCGCAACCTCCGCAATGATAAAGGCTCCAAGTGCACCGTCAATCGTCTTTGGACCGATCATTAAGGGCATGTGATGTCGTCCTCTTTCGCGACGTGGGCGGGGATAAATATTAATAGCATAGAAAGTCACTCATTCAGCGTAATTCCGGAAAAAGGTATAGTTGAACAGTTAGGCCTAACGGATTTTGAAATTGCGAACCGTATGGGGTGCCGCCTGTTATTCTGAGCTGTGTGGTCTATGTGGCATGCTGTTGGATCGCTAAAGATAGCTAACTCTCAGGGCTTGGCTAGATTGATGCAACAATAATTAATCAATACCTTTGGTTAAAGGACATAGAGGTGGCCTGTCTCAAAGAAGCAGCCCGGCAAGACCTTCGACCCTCTTGTATATTGAGACACTACTTTTTTGAGTTTAACAGCAACAAGGAGAACACGGTCCGTTCTACTGTTATCGAAGGGGAATAGTTCGCCCAGACGAGAGCAAACAGGTGTTGTCTGCGTGGAATTTCTCTAGTCGCCATCGAGAGCGCGCCGATAAATCCCGCTGCAAAGACCTTGGGGTTTATCAGTCAAACTTCGTTTACAGCCTTGGGAAGGCTTACCCTCGGAACTATGCGAAAACTCGGCTCTTTCTATACGAAATCGATGGCAGCTTGACTCCTCACTAAGGCCCCAACCTTCAGCGTCTCGATATTCACAGATAAACTCTACGCTGCAGCCACCTCCAGAAATTTATCGTCGAATGATTGTCGAGGGTACCTCATACTCGATAGCTTTTTAAGGGAAGTTCATACCGAGTCAGGATGCACCTCCGACATCAAAACCGGACCCTGAACTCAAGTAGTAACCCCTTGGGTAATCGCCTGGCAAGCGTCTAGCGATGAACGCGGAACGGCTGCCCGCCAGTCCTCGACTCACCCTGCGGTGACAGGATGACAAATTTACTTTCGAGAATCCAACCATATCGAGCCAGGCATGAATCGCCTTCCTACTCGGAAGATGGGTGATGTTCGAACTCAGATGATATGTTCTCATGACGTTCTTATCGACGCCATGCCAAAGCTCTACACAAGCTTCGTCTCGCAGACCTCGACGGCGAGCGGTCGCCGACTCAATCACCAGCACCCCTTCGGGCTTAACAAGATCAAAGAGCATACGGACCATTCTAAGTTGCTCAGGATTGTGATAGAGAACCCCGGTGCACCAAACCACGTCAAAAGGCTCTAACTTCCGAATTCGTTCATCATACATTATGTTTCCGAGAATCAACTCCACTTTTGCTGAAGGTAATTTCCCGAGCCAGCCATTAATTAAATCATGTTTCTCAGGCAGATCGATTAGCACGAGTAAATCAGGTTTCAGTTGAAGCAAGCGGAGACTGTCCACTCCATCACGGGGACCAATCTCAAGTATCCGTTTAACTTCGCGACCATCCAAGCAGGTAAGTAAGTCCTCAAAAAGAAAGCTTCGGTACTCTAGTTGCTTACCTTTGATTAGACGTTTTACATAACGCCGAAAAAAGCCATTCAAATCTATCACTTCTTCGTCTCCAAGTTTGTGCCATTATAAAAAGGGATGCGATGGACGTAGTTGCCAACATACTTATTAGCGGCTCTAATGTACTTAAACATTTATCTAGTGCTTGAGGTCGACTGTTCTTGGAAAGTTACTGGAACCCATAATTCACCAAAGGAATCTTCGCCGACTAGAAATGTCCGGTAACCTCTATCAAGGTTGGATGCCACTCCAAAAAAAATTTCGCACCTCTCGACGCTTTAGACTGTCGCCTTGTTTCGCAGGATATCTATGTGGTCGAAACAAACTCCTACAGGATCTTTTTTTACGATACCAAAATCGTGTACAGTTTGGAGTTGACCTAGAGCATTAACCTTATCGCTTGACCGGTAGTAGTATACTTCGACCGGAAGACGACTGAGGATAAATGCAATGTCGGCTCCAGACACCATGTTTCCAATCCATTCGGAATCCTTTGTAAAAGTTGCTCCAAAAGCAGCAACCCCTCCGGGCTTCAGCACCCTCACTACTTCTGATAAACACTTTTCTGTGTCCGATGCATAAGCAAGCGTATTTGCCATAACAACCACATCAAACTCATCATCCGGGAAGCTCATATTCTCCATATTCATAACTTTAATCTTCGGATTTGTTGAGTAGAGGTCGATACCCGTGATATTTCCCCATGAGAATCCAAAAATCCATGCCATGAGTAGTTCGTGAACGTTCCGAGGGCCAACAAGGAGAATCTTCTCGCGGGAAACATCTCGATCAGGTAACCCGATGATTCGAAAATAGCGTTGCGCTCGCCTTGTTTTGACTACAGATTTGCTTTGAGTCACGAAAGCGTTGTAAGACTGCACTCGCTGAAAGTGAGGATTATCGGAAGTGTAGTTTTCCATAATTCGGCCTTGAGCACCGCTATCTCGTAACTGTAGAACGGTGCTAACCATGCCGAATAACCATGGGCCCTGCAAAACTCGCCGGGCTAGGCTTGGTATGCTCGCAGTTGATTGCGAGTGGAGTGCTGCCGAAATAATACTCTTGATCCAAAGCATGGAAATCCCTTTGTGAATTGAAATGGTATTATTAAAATGCTGGATCAGTGGGAAATGGACCATTCTTACTCACGCCGTTGGCACGGTAGGTATCTAATGGGGCTTGACTTATCGACGGATACAAATGAAATACACAAGCATAACGAACTTTACCATCTTCAGGAAAACCCCCTCGATGCACAACGTTATTCCGAAATGCAAGCAACAAACCTGGGCTGCCATTTAAACACGTTATTCGATCTGAAAAATCTTGGTTTATTCTGGCGTTATAATAGTCACACATTGACTTTCGAATCTCAAGTCTATCTCGCTGCCCGTTGGTAACTAAATCGCGCATGGCCGCTCGCTCAGAGGAGAACAGACTTAAAGACACGTCCCAAGGAACAAACTCCATTGCACCATTGCTCCGGTCGGTCGTGTTCAAACAGAACATTATATTGACGCATGTTCCAGGCCCACTGTCAGAGTGCCATAACGCTGACCCCTGTGGTTCATTCCCTATCCTAACCGATTTGTATAGAACACCATAAAATATCTTAAAATGTGAACCGAAAATCGATCTGATAACTGCGCCCATTTTGCCGCTGAACATTTCCTCCAGTTCAGGGAAGGTTTTGAAAATGTCTCCTCGGGCGTACCTATATTCTTTGTCCCAAACCTCTTCATCCCCGAAATCCCGCTCTTCCT
>JAYKJC010000674.1:0-4166 GCA_035285885.1 Leptolyngbyaceae cyanobacterium
TGGGGCGTGATTTGGCTGACTTGAATATCCCGCAGCTCATCGTCATGCGAGAACCCATCGCAGATCAGGTCGCTCAGGCGTTTCTCAAACAGTTTCTCAAAGCATTCTCAACGGGCCAATCCTTCTACTCATCGGTTCGGCAAGCTCGGGAACAGTTGCAGGGATTGGAAGGCGATTTCCCTGGAGCCAGTTGGTTACCTGTGATTTTCCAGAATCCTGCCGAGACGCCAATGCAGTGGCCCCAGACTTCTGTCACAGACGATGCCCCACAGGCGAATCGTCCGACGATTGCTGCGCTCCCCCCTCCGACGCTCCCTCCTCCTGCGCCCCCCTCTCCGGCACCATCCCCTCCTAAACCAGAACCAACTGGGCGAAAACTGCGGAGGGGCGTTTGGATGAGTTTTGCGGCGACCGTTGCGGTGATGGGCATCCGTTTGACGGGAGTGCTACAGCCGTTTGAGCTAGCCGCTTACGACCAACTGATGCGATCGCGCCCCAAAACGTTAGAAGAGCCGATTGATCCCCATCTGCTAGTCATCGAAGTCACCGAGGACGATACTAAGACCTATGGCTATCCGCTCGATGATGATCTGCTGGCTCGGGCGATCGCCCAAGTGCAGCAGCACAATCCCCGTGTTCTGGGCATCGACATGCACCGGGCTCAACCCCGAGGGGCAGGTCGAGAAGAACTGATCGCTCAGTTTGAGCAGCATCCCAACCTCTTTACGGTGTGTTCGTTTGATCGGGGCGATCGCCCAATCTTTGCTCCCCCTGCTGAGTTCTCACCTGAGCAACGAAGAAATCAAGTGGGATTTAGCGATATTGAGATCGATGGCAATGAAAACACTCGGTATCCCGTGGCTCGGCGGCAGCTCTTAACCTTCGAACCAACCGTGACCCCAGGGCTTTCACTCTGCACAACGCCCTACAGTTTCAGCTTTCATTTGACCTATGCATTTCTCAAGGCCGAAGGGGTTGAGCCGTTAGAAACCGTTAAGAACGACTGGCAGTTTGGAGATGTGGTTTTCCGGCGACTTCCCAGTCGCATGGTGGGCTATCAAGACCTCGACGGTCAAAGTAGTCAAATCTTACTGAATTATCGATTCAACGAACGTCCGGCCCGAAGAGTCACGCTGACCGATATTCTCGACGGCTCCGTTGACCCGGAACTCATCACCCATCGAATCGTTTTGATGGGAACGGTGGATGAAGTGGGACTCGATGAAAAGGAAACGCCCTACGGAGCGATGCCCGGCGTGTGGGTGCATACGCACATGGTAAGTCAGATGGTGGAAGCCGTTCTGAATGGGCGATCGCTCATTTGGGGACTGCCTCAATGGGGGTGGGTGCAGTGGGGCGATTTTCTGTTCGTTTGGGCATGGGCCATGGTCGGCGGACTGGTAGCCGGAGTGGTAACGATGTATGCTCGGCAACGTTGGGCATTGATTTTGTCTGGAGGAGTGATTATCCTCGTAATGTATTACACGAGCTTGTTTATCCTGCTTCAAGGAGGTTGGGTGCCTCTACTACCAGCACTTCTAGCGTTTTTGATGACTCTTGGAATCATCGGATTTTACGGACGCCCCAAAATTCAATAGCAGGTTTCACCAGCTAGACTCATTCCCTTAGATTGGAGGTCAAGCGATGCCCTTGTTCCTGAAATCTCGACTTATTTTTTCCATTCCGTTACTCACCACCCTGGTACTGACCGGGATTCTCCCCATCGTTCCGATCACAGAAACTAGAAGTTTAGAGAATCTAGAGTTAAAGACTCTAGAAAACGCGACGAGTCCACTGCATCAGAATGCCTTGCATCTCAATCTCGTTAGTCGCCTCATCGGTGGGGCTTACCCAGCACAGAAGGCCGCTCTTAAGGATGGTCCGCCTTCTCCTCCGACTACTTCACCCCCTCCCGGTCGGCGTCAGCCTGGAGGAAGTTTGAGTGATGAGCCTACGGCCTGTTCTGATGGCGGGGAGGAGAAACTAACGGCGATCGCCCCAGTGGATGTACAGGGCCAAACCATCTCAGAGCAGCCTACTTTCTGGTTTTATGTTCCCTATTCTCCTGAGAATGTAACGGTGGGGAGGTTCTCGCTTCAGACTCAAGACGCTCGCCAGAACATCTACCAGGGATATTTTCATCTGCCGAAAACTCCAGGATTCGTCAGCATCCAGCTCCCTGTGTCTGCGGGTCGTCAGCTCCAAGAGTCGGCTTTTTATCCCTGGTACCTTACCCTTTATTGTGGGGAGTCACTCGATGAAACTGAGCTTACAGCAGATGATGTAGAAGCCATGATCGACACATCAGAGAGCGTGTTTATTAATGGATGGGTGCAGCGGGTTGAGCCGACTCCAGAACGACACAATCTCGTCTTGAGTGGAGCGGACACGATTTGGTACGACGCGATCGCCCATCTTGCCCAAGAGCTGAAAGAGCCGTCCCAGGACACTCATGACAATCAGACCGTTCAAACGAGATGGGACACTCTCCTCGAAGGGGTTGAGCTAGATGGACTGGCCGATGAGCCGATCGTCGGGCCAGTGGTGTGGATAGACGCCGACTAGGGTTCTGTATTTAAGCCGTAGGGCAAATCCCTGAGGACTTGTTTAGCAGATTTCTTGTGCAGTAGTTTCTTGTTCCCAGTGTCTCGCTGGGAATACCGTCTAGAGCATCTGGCTCCAATTTGAATAGGAGCCAGAGGCTCCTGTAGCGATTCCCTGCCTCTGTCAGGGAACCAGGCATAAGCGCTAAACACACACGAGGAATTTGCCCTACGGCTTAGATGTGATGCAGGACTAGCGGGTCTCCTCATAGGGAAGCACATAGAGTGCCGCTAGGAGCGTCCAGTTCAGAGCATTCACCCGCACGTCGTAAAACGTAATGTCGAGCAGGGCAAACCCCAGACAGCCCCAAAACGCCAGCAAATAGCCCAGGGCGATCGCCCGCTTCGGCACCCCTGAGTCCGGTATGGCTCCGTCCACCGTCACAACCGAAGCTTTCTTTAGAAACCGTCCAAATGTGAGATGCATGTCGCCCAGACACACCCGCGCAACGCGATAGCACATGAAGCCAACGAACACGCTCATGGCAATCATCACAGGAATTCCGGCTTCTGACCCTAGCAGCAGCCAAATGTTGTGGGCGTGAAAGATGTCGGTGTAGGTCGGGTCAATCAGTCGAGCCGGGTAGAGAAACTTGAAGTTTCCAAGCCCCCATCCCAGCCAGGGACGCTCCCGAATGAGGTCAACGGCGATCGCCCAGATGCCCACCCGAGGGTCGTCTGTGAAGTCAAAAATGCCCATCGGTCGCGTGCCCAACCCCACCGTGGCGATGGCGATCGCCCCCACCCCGATGACAGCCGCAATCATGGCCAGAATTTTACGATTGGCGCGGGAGGCGAGACCGAAGACAATCAGCTGAGAAAGGGCGATCGCCAGTCCATTGCGCGACCCCGTGCAGAAAATGCCCACCAGGAGCAGCCCAACAGCACAGGGCAGCAGAACACTCGATGAAAACCCTGGCGAAAACTGAGCATCTTGGGGGAGAAGGGCTGGGTCAGAGAGAGACTGGGGGCGATCGCCCTTCTGACGCGACCACACATGTATCCGACGACGGTGAGTCGTGCCATACGCCATCTGCATGACCAACAGCCCAACCGCCAGACCAAGGACGATAACGAGATAGCTCGCCATCACATTGGGGTGGTCGAACATCGCCATGGCTCGACCCCGGTGGGGAGCCTTGCGAACTGCCTCAATCCAGGGAATCGAGCGCCACGGTTGGGGAAAAAAGGGCGCTTTTAGAATGAATTCTCCAATGGCGATGAGGTTAATGGGAATCGAGGACAGCACCAGGGCGATCGCCAGGTTCTCCAGGGTCTCAAGCTGTCTCAACAGTCCCGGCAGATAAGCGAACAGCAGCATGTAGGGCCAAAAATTCGCAAGCTGCAAAAAAGCTTCTCCGGGCCTGTACGCGTCAAGCGCACTCATCAGCAGAAGGAGAGCAATGAGTCCCAGACAATTTCGCGTCAGTGGATCTAGGCAGGGAGAACGATGCCGCCAAATCAGCCGAACGAGCACAATGAAAATGCCCAGCATGCTGCCGTAAACCAGATAGGGGAGCGTTGCAAGAGACGTGATAAACAGGACTCGATCGAACCGCGAAG
>JAYKJC010000675.1:0-4141 GCA_035285885.1 Leptolyngbyaceae cyanobacterium
GAGAGTCAAGCAAAAGTGATTTGGAAGTTTACCACTGAGGATGCCCGAGTCAAACTCAAGCATCTTTATCCTGTTTTTGAGCAAGAGGAGGCTGATTCTATTTCACTAAATTAGCCGTGTCACGCCACTACGTTGGAACTTTTGTTTAAACAAGCTGGCAACGGAGCTAGCGATCAATCACACTACCTCCGTCGCCCACCGAGAAAAAGTTACTGCACTAACTTGATGTCATTGAACAGAGGACGATTAAACGGCCCGATTTTGAAGCCATCGACTTCTGAACGGGTGGTGTAAATCCACAGCCATCCCGGTGTGTAGAGCGGAACATGCACCGCATTTTCGAGCAGATACTGCTGAGCCTCTTGCACGGCAGCGAGTCGCGCTTCGGGGTCAACGGTGGTTCGAGTCTCATCCAGCAGATTGTCCAGTTCCTCAGTTTGGTAGCCGCTGTAGGCTCCTGGAGAATGCCAGAGCTGGTGCAGAATATCCGGGTCATACCAGGCCCAGCCCATCATGTCGAAGGTGCTCTGTCCGCTGTCGGTCTCATTTTCCTGCTTCACACGGGCATTCATGGTGCCGATGTCCATGGTTTCGATTTCGGTCTCAATGCCGACTTGAGCCAGTTGATTCTGGAAGACCTGCACCATCTTTTCGCGGTTGCCGCCCACCCAGGTCATCATCGTCACCGTTAGGGGATTGTCCGGCCCATAGCCGAGTTCAGCCAGAAGTTCTTGTGCCCTCTCAGGGTCATACTCATAGCCATGCTCTGCGCAGAATTCCTGGTCATTGCCCAAGACCCCACGAGCAACGGTGCATTTCTCACGCTTGACGACATCGCCAAACACCAGGTCAATCGCCGCATCGGGATCGATCGCGTAAGCAACCGCCTGCCGTGCCCGAATATCATCAAACGGAGGACGGGAAACCGTGAACTCGAAGAACACGTTCTGTCCCGTTTTCTCTGCAACATAGAGTTCTAGAGAATCATCGGAACGAATGGCCTCAAGTTCTTCCAGCGGGGGTTCCGCAATGACCTGAATTTCTCCAGTTTGCAAGCCTGCCAAACGCGTCTGAGCTTCGGGGATCTGCTTCACAATCAGCTGATCGAGGTAAGGCGCGCCGGAATTCTCAATGGGGCGACCGAAGTTCTGATAGTCTTCATTGGCTTCCAGAACAATTTCGTCGCCTTTTGTCCAGCTCACCAGCTTCCACGGTCCCGTTCCCACAGCGGCACTGACGCCGAAGTCTTCGCCCAGTTCTTCTGCACTGTCGCAAATTTGGCTGGAGAACGGATCGGCCATGAAGGAAATGAAGGCACCGAAGGGTTGCTCAAAGGTAAATTTGACCGTCAGGTCATCCACCACTTCAACACTGGTGATGGGTCCCCAGGCTCCGCTCGTGACGCTGGGATTTTCTTCGCTTGTGGCTCGATCCGCTGTGTATTTCACGTCGTTAGCGTCAAAGGCCGTGCCGTCATGGCACAGGATGCCTTCGTTCAGAACAAATGTTGCTTCTAGTCCGTCGTCGCTAACGGTCCATTCTTTCGCGAGGTTGCCGACCACTTCACCGTTGTCATCAAAAGCCAGCAGCGTGTCGTAAATTTGGTCGAACACCTGCCAGGACAGCGTTGTCGTGGTGCGATGGGGATCGAGGGAATCGGCATCGCCGTACCGTGCCCAGACCACGGAGCCTCCTTCCTGGGGCGTGCCTGCTTCCTCGGTGGTCTCTGCTCCTCCATCATCCGTTGCTGTCGGAGTTTCTCCACCACAACTATTCACAGCTAATCCCAGAACCGCCAGGCCAATTAGCCATTGGCTCAGTTGCTTTTTCCGAAAACGTGAGACCATTCCTTGCTCCTCAAAACAGTGATCAAAACGCCAAATCATCAAGTGTTGGGCAGTGGTAGCTAGCCAGATGTGCGGGCGCAGCTCGTACATCTGGCCACTATTGCTTCCTGAAAATTGCTAACTGAATTGTTTACCCAGTTGGCAAAATCTATGGAACGACCATAGAGGCTAAGGTTCTTAAGCTCAAATTTGTGCAGATAAGTTTAAGATTTGATTATCAATCGTTCAAGAAATTCTATAGCGATATGCAAATGGGTTAAGTAGAAAATCAACCCGTGAACAAGGGGCTTAAGCCCCTTGCCCGTGTTTAATTCATTTGCACACCGCTATGAAGTCCGACTGCTCATCAGAAAGAAACGCAACAGATATGACGATCGCCATTGGTGCGTACGGGGAAAAGGCTGGGACTGCAATCTTTCGGGCGCTTCAGGCCGCAGAAGCGGTGGGAGAAGGAGCCATTCGCGGGTTTGTGATGTTTGCCATCATCACCCCAGACGGTTCTCTGAAACGCTATGAGACGCAACGGGGCGGCACTCGCACCCTGTTTACCGATGGGGAAACCACGGGGGTTGAGCCTCCAGAGGATGTGCGGAGGGCGATCGCCGCCGCACTGATTTCCAGTGGTCCCGATCGCCCACAACCGCTTTCTCAGTTTCTTGCAGCCGATGCAGCCGCAGGTTTAGTCACCGCCCATCGCGTTCCTCAAGGGCCGAGTGTGAACAACATTCCTCTAAATATCGAGGTATTGAAGGCACTGCAAGCGGGACAATCTGCCCAAGCCGCAACAGAAAGCGTCCTTTCGCAAAATCCCCAGGCGGATGTGGGCTTCATCACCATTGATACCCGAGGTAATCTGCATGTGCAAAATGCGCCGCGTGTGCAGAAACGTTCCGATGTTGGGGGTGCCTATCGGGAGGATGCATCGACGGGGGCGAAATTGGCGGTGGTGCATAATGCCATTGAGCCCCATGGGTCGCTGGCTCCCCTGGTGGCAGATATAGGCTTTCGGCAGATGGTGGAGGCTGATCCCATCCTCGGCTGGGTGACGCTGACCGCAGGCGCTCCCGTCGTTTATGGAGACATTGATGCGATTGATGTGGATGCTGAAGGTAAGGTTGAACGGATAGTGACGAGCGATCGCACCTTTACCGATCGTGCCCGATCCGGCGTCGCCATCTACCTGCATAGTCTCGTGCGTCAAAACGGCACCGTCCTCGGCAGAACCCTGTTTGAACCCATCTGCGTGGTGGACAAGGGGCACCTGCTAGAAATGAGCGGTCAACAGACAATTCGCCTGAGCTACACCCACCCGTAACCCTTGACATTCAAGCTATCCAGACCGTTCAAACACTCATGTGAGGAATTATCGATGTCCCTTCATCACGCTGATCTCATCATTCGTAACGGAGAGGTGATCGACGGCACGGGTCGCCCTCGATATCGAGCAGATGTGGCCGTGACGGGCGATCGCATCACCGCCATCGGCGATTTGGGGCACGACTCCGGATCTCAGGAGATCGACGCAACGGGACGGATTGTGGCTCCCGGCTTTATCGATGTGCATACCCACGACGATCGCCTGCTGCTGTCTCACCCTGCCATGACGCCCAAGCTCAGCCAGGGCATCACCACCGTCATCACCGGAAACTGCGGCATCAGTCTTGCGCCGTTGAAGATCACCGATCGTCCCCCACCACCGCTAGACCTGCTGGGCGATCGCACCTGGTATCGGTTTGCATCTTTCGCTGACTACTTCGCCGCTGTTGAAGCACATCCTCCGGCAATTAACATGGCGGCACTGGTGGGGCATTCTACGCTACGAGTCGCAGTGATGGACGATGTCAGCCAACCCGCAACCGATCAGGAAATCCAGAGGATGCGATCGCTCCTCCAAGAGGCTCTGGATGCAGGGGCGATCGGCTTTTCCACTGGACTGTTCTACCCGACCAACAAACCCGCTCCCAAAGAAGAAGTGATTGCCCTGGCCGAGCTGCTGGCTCCCGTCGGCGGCATCTACACCACCCACATGCGCGATGAAGCCGACCATGTGCAGCAGTCCCTCGAAGAAACCTTTAACACGGCAAAGCAAGCAGGGGTGTCCGCCATCATCTCTCATCACAAGTGTTCGGGACGAGCTAACTGGGGACGCAGCATCGACACCCTGAGCATGATTGACCAGGCACGCACCCAGCACCCCATTGGCCTGGATGTGTACCCCTATGCCGCCAGCTCCACCGTTCTCATGCCAGAACTGATGGACGACCAGCTCCGCACCCTGATTACCTGGTCAGAAG
>JAYKJC010000676.1:0-6305 GCA_035285885.1 Leptolyngbyaceae cyanobacterium
ATAACTTCGAGCACCCTTGAACATCACAGAGTAGAAAACTCAAACATCGTCCACCTTACTCCTTCCTTTTCGCTCCCCCTACTCGCCAACCTTTAAAGCAATATCCTCAAATCTTCGCAGCTTGAAATCCGTTTCACCATTGCATTGACATGCCCAATCACTACAATAATGCCCTTCCCCAACCCATTTATGAAAACTTGAGTATTGCCAAAGGTGGGGGCATCTCACCAGCCCATGCTTGACCGGATTGTAGTGAATATAGTCCAAATAGCATTTATATTCCTCCTCATTGCGAATGGTATGCTCCCAAAATCGGCGTTGCCAAACGTCACTTTCACGGTGCTTTCGTCGGGAAGGAGAAACGTGGGTAAGAGCATGATCTTTGTTCTTCAGTGCTTTGGTAAATAATGCTTTGATCCGCCCTACGCGCTTGGAATAGTCATTGTCATTTGAAGGAAATGTCAAAATGAAATGGACATGCTCGGGCAAAATAACGGCAGCATCAATATCAAATGGTTGTTCAGATTTAGCTCGTTGAACAGCTTGGCGAAAAAGATGAATATTGTTGGACTCAGCAAATAGTGTCTTGCGGTGATAAGTCACCCATGTCAGAAAAACAGTACTGCCGGGTTGGTAAAATCGACGATAGTTTGGCATTGCGGACGCTAGAAGAAATCATTTGTTTAGATTTCCCAAAATGAAAGTAAGGTGGGCAATGCCCACCCTACATCTACATCTACTATGCGGGCGATCTCATAAGTGTGATGTGTTACAAACAACGCGCATGTCTAGGTCTTCTTCGAGGTCTGTTCTTGAATAGTGGCGGTTGATGTGGCGATACGCGCTACGCGCAGGCAAACCAACGCCCAACACCCTACCAAACTAACGATAATCCAGTTTCGCCAGTTCGCAGGCTTTGCCAAACGATAGTAACTCTTGGGTGTAGAGGGCGATCGCCAACTCTTTCAGCAGTTCGCCTTTCATGCGCTGCTCAGGTAACCGAATCGATTGGACAATGGATTCTGGGAATAGAGATTTCCGTACATCGTTGTTATCGTCTTTTCATCAGGCGGTAGGGATAATAGTCAATGACAAAGCTCCTCATATAGCTTCCCTTCGAGTCTGCTTCCAGCAAATCTTCATAGACTTCTGCTGGCACTTCAAAATACTGATAGGTTTTTCCTGAGTTAAAAATCACCACAAGTGTTTGGGAGTCTTTATCATAGCCAAACGCTTGAATCATACTGGATTCAACAAAATGCATGTCCATCTCAGCACCCGCATCGCTTTCGTTCATTATTCCAGGATAAGGGCGATAGGCGATCGCCTACAATTAGGCTATACGTCTTCATCGCTGGGACAATGGTAGTCTATGCAAGCAACTGACACCTCTGACAGTTTCCAACAAGCCGTTCTGGAAAGATTAGACAAGCTTTCAACCGAAGTAGATGGGCTAAAGCAAGAGCTTGCTCAAACAAATGTGCGGGTTGATGCATATCAAAAAGCATCAACTCAGGTCGTCAACCTGGCATTCGGGTTAATTGCTACAGCCACACTGACGATCATTGTTAGCACTGTTTTGAAATAGATCGGCTCCAAATTTGCTAGCTGATCAAATAATCGCCCAACACGGCCATCAACCGCTTCACCTGGGCTTCCCACGACCACTCATCCTGCATCACTTGAGCATTATTCAACGCTTTGGCGTTTGCCTCTGCTCGGTGCGTGTAGATCTCTTCGAGCTGAGTAAGAATCTCATCTACATCCGATTCTCCCCAGCCCTGATGACTGTTTGGGGAGGTCGATTGAATGGGTTGCTGAATGTTTAGCCCATAGCCCAGCCCCTCGTTCAGCAGATCCAGGTGTCCGGTGTTGGCGGAGAGAATCGTCGGTACGCCACAGGCGAGACATTCCATCGCAACGAGGTTGGTGCCGCCTTCGCAACGGTTGGGGAAGAGGGCGACATCGGCTTCGCGGATGAGCTGTCCCACAAGGGGATTGGCGATCGCCCCCAAGTCTCGAACCGCATCGGATGGAATGCCGTTGTGCGCTAGCCAGGGCATCAGTTGAAGTTTGCCGTTACGATCCAGGGTCGGCAGCCCGTTGAGGTAGCGCGATTGCTCCAGGCTGCGAATGGTTTTTGGCCAGATGTTGTGCCAGGCGGTGAGGAGTAGGGCGTCAGGATACCGTTGATGAAACCGCCGAAAGGCTTCGATGACAATATCCTGACCTTTGCGGTATTCCAGCTTGCCCCCGGAGAAGATGACGAAGCGATTGCCCAGCAGTCCCGATCGGGGCGCGGGATGAAATAGCGTCGGGTCAATGCCCTGGCACACGGTTTCCACATGACGAATGTTGTAGGAGCGCAGCACATCCGCATTCCAGGATGATCCTGCGATGATCAGGTCATAGGCGTGTGCCTTGTCCCTGTCCTCAACGGTCAGGGCCGTGTCTTCAAAAAATATCAGCCCCACATTGGGCGTTCCTGTAATGGCTTCGAGTTGGGGAGTGGTCACGAAATGATTGCCCAGGGCTTTCAGCACGAGGTGAGGCAAATGGATGGGCGTATTGGATTGCTGGGCAATCGCCTGTTCAAACTGTTGCTGGGCGTCAAGTAGAGGAGCGAGCAGCGCTTGATGCAGCGGATTGAATTGAGAACCCGCCAGGGGTGGGAGCAGAACCATCGGCTTCCAGTCAGAAGATGTGAGGAGTTGCAGCGTCAGGTTCGTGCCAAAGATGCCCCATCCGGTAGAGGTGCTGAGTTCGATACCAATCCCGATAGAGCTTTCGATTTTGGGTTTTGGATTTTCGATTTTGGATTGCTCGGAACTGTCTTCTGCCTTCTGCCTTCTGCCTTCTGCCTTCTGCCTTTGAAACGTTTGGAGAACAGTTCGGACGGTTGTAAAAACGGTAGCCCAGTCGCTAGAGGTAGGTTGGCGGAAGAGTCGGACGGTGGGATACCAGGGGCTGTCGGTGCGGTTGAGCATCCAGCGCCAGTCGGGAGCGTAGGAAAGAACGATCCAGGTGGGTTTGCCGAGGGCGGCGGCGAGGTGGGCGATGGAGGTATCGACGGTGATGATTAGGTCGAGGTGGGCGATCGCCCCTGCGGTGTCGGCAAAGTCGTGGAGGCGATCGCCCAGGTCAATGATCGGCCAGTCGTCGTTACAGTACTCAGCGATATCCGCACGGCTCGGCCCTTTTTGCAGACTGAAGAACTGGGTGTTGGGAGTTCTCAGCAGACTCCAGAAATAGGCGAATGGACAGGAGCGATTGTGGTCATTTTTGTGGGTCGGACTGCCCGCCCAGGCGATGCCAATCTTCGTGGCGGTTGTGGGTGGGATGAGGTCAGTCGCATCGCTGGGCGGCGTCAAGTAAGGGATGTGGGCGGGGAGG
Organism: Leptolyngbyaceae cyanobacterium; assembly: GCA_035285885.1. Taxonomy (GTDB): domain Bacteria; phylum Cyanobacteriota; class Cyanobacteriia; order CAKZMO01; family CAKZMO01; genus JBCCWF01. The sequence continues at coordinate 3,394 of JAYKJC010000676.1, forward strand.
GTGTCCAGGGTTGTTCCCAAAAGGTGGGGCAGGCTCATCAGGGGAGCATGAACGTCGAAGTCGGGCACAGGAGAATCGCTATCGCGCAGGGCGATCGCCTCAATGCCGGGGACACCGCTGAATAAGCGAGCGAGCGGCTGCCGACACTCCAGCACAATCCGTCCACCCCGTTCTGCAACCAGCGGCACGAAGCGAATAAACTGAATCCCATCACCGAATCCCTGTTCGGTGTAAAGCAAAATCGTTTTGCCGTCTAGAGGCGTGCCGTCCCAGAGCGGTTGCGCATAGGTGCGAGGAGCCTGAAAATTCTTGACGCGCCATCGCCACTCGTACTCTGCGAACCCTGCCTTCAGATCCCCGTTCAGCAGAAGGGCATAGCCCAGGTTGTGATGGGCGCTGGCGTGGTTGGGCATCAGGGCGATCGCCCTCTGATAGGCGGCGATCGCCTCATTCACCTGATTCAGATCCTTCAGGGCATTGGCAAGATTGTTCCAGGCATGGGCATAGTCGGGCTTGCGAGTCACCACCTCTTGATACGCCGACACAGCTTCGTCTAATCGTTCTTGCTCTCGCAAAGCGTTTGCCAGGTTGAAGTAGGTGTCAACGGAATCCGGGTCGTGCTGCAAGATGAACCGATAGTGGGCGATCGCCTCGGCGTCCCGTCCCAATGCGCGGAGGGCGACCCCCAAATTAGTGCGAACCGCACTGGCCGTGGGGTGATCGTCCGGGTACGCGTCAAGGTACCGCCGATACCAGTTCAAAGCGGCATCGGGATGGCCACTGTGGAGATGGGCATTCCCAAGCTGACTCCACATGCTGGCATCGACCTCGTGATACTGACATAACCGCTCAAAATGGGCGATCGCCTGCGAGTAGTGCTTTTGCTGATAGGCGATGCGTCCCATAACCTCTAGAGCCTGACGCTGAGTAGGATACTCCGTCAGAATGGCGGAGCAGTAGGCAATGGCCTCCTCCCAATTTCGCTGCTGGACGATTTGCTGAAGCTGGATGAGGCGTTCTGGCGCGATTTCGTCGGTGACGCTTGACACAGAAGAGGGCGATCGCCCCATTCCTGCTAGAATCCCCATTCCTGGACGAATCAGAGCATCTTCTCCCTGAAGACAGTTCTGGAGCGTTTGAATCAACCCATCGAACAGTCCCTCCCAGTTGCCAGGACTTGGCTGATGAAAGAGACGCGCCGTGGGATACCAGGGACTATCTGGGCGATCGCACAGCCACCGCCAGTCGTAGGCAAACCCCAGCAGAATCCACACAGGCTTGCCCAATGCGCCTGCAAGGTGAGCCACGGACGTATCGACGGTGATCACAAGGTCGAGGTGGGCGATCGCCGCTGCGGTGTCGGCCATGTCGGTGAGCCGAGGCGCAAGATTGATCAGACTAGAATTTTGCTCCTCAAGGTCAGCTTCTCCATCCCCTTTCTGAAGGCTATGCACCCGAATTCCCGGCACATCCAACAGCCGGGCAAACTGCCGAAACGGACACGACCGATGGCGATTATTTCGATGGGTCGGACTGCCCGCCCACACAATTCCCACCTTTAAATGATTCGTTAAATTGTCCGTAGGAACGGACTGTGAATCTATCTGATGTAAATCTATCGGATCCTGTTGATTCACCGTAGGGGCGAATGGCCATTCGCCCATCCCCGCATCTGTTGGGGAAATAAATGGGGTTTGATTGTCTGTAGGGGCGCACGGCTGTGCGCCCCTACAGGGTTCTGTTAGAGGAAACACATAGGGAATCGGAGCAGGTAAATTCGCCAAAGACGTGCCCAGAATGTGAGGCAGACTCATCAGCGGCGCATGAACATCGAACTCTGGAATCGGGTCACCACTGCAAATCACCTGATCAATCGACGGCATGGATTCTAACAGGCGCTTTAACGGAGCCTGACATTCCACAATGATGTGACGAACGCGTTCTGCAATCACCGAAACGAAGCGAATGAACTGAAGTGTATCTCCAAGTCCCTGCTCCGCGTGGATAAACAAAGTCTGCTCAGGCAAATCTCGCCCGTCCCACATCGGCTGTGAAAACAATCGCGCAGGCTTGAAGTCCTGCCCCTTGACCCTCCATCGCCACTCATATTCCTTAAAACCCTCGACTAAATCCCCCTCTTTTAATAGAGAGATGCCGAGATTCAGGTGAGCGTCTGGATAGTCCGGTTCGAGCTGAATAGACTGGCGGTAGCTGGCGATCGCCCCTCGAATCTGCCCCTGGTCATGGAGCGCCAGCCCCAGATTATTCGGCACTTTTGCGTCGTTAGGAATCAGCACCCTGGCCTTGCGATAGGCGACGATCGCCTCATCTAATCGGTCAAGGGATCGCAGCGCATTCCCCAGGTTGTAATAGGCATCGGCGTAGGTGGGTTTGTGCTGAAGAACGCGATGGTACGTGGCGATCGCCTCCTCATGGCGTCCGAGTTCCTGAAAGGCTGCACCCAGGTTGTTCAGCAGCGTGGCAGAATTAGGGGTGTGCTGTAGCGCCGCTTCGTAGCACCGAACCGCCTCCTCAAAAGCTTTGCAGGACTGGAGCAGATTGCCCATCTCGTTGTAGGCATCCACAAACGTGGGATCGGTGGTGATGATGTGTTGATAGTGGGCGATCGCCCCCTTCACATCTCCTTGCACCTGACGCACCAATCCCAGGTTAAGTCGAGTATCCAAATTCTCAGGAGCGTACTCCAGCGCTTGTTCATAGGCCCGTTCTGCCTGGCTAAACGCCCCCTGATGGCGCAGAATGTTGCCCAAATTGTTGTAGGCCACAGCACTCGTCGGATTCATGGCGATCGCCTGTTCGAGCCAGAAAATCGCAGTTTCATAATCGCCCTGCGCTTTGAGAATCAGCGCCAGATTGTTGTACGCAGGAGAATGCTCCGGCGCAATTTGAAT
>JAYKJC010000677.1:0-8586 GCA_035285885.1 Leptolyngbyaceae cyanobacterium
TGATTATCAGAGAGCAAAACCTAATCGATCTGCTGCCCGCAACGAGGCGCAAAACTAAACGGTTGTAGCTTTAGATGAGGATGTCGCCCAAGTTTTCACCACACCTGAATCAGTCAACAAAGTGTTAAGAGCATTAATCAAATCGATGCCACAATCGGCAAGCGGTGAGACAGCTTAATATTTCCTTGGGGCAGTGCGATCGCATTTCTGAACGTCAATGGTGATCGAACCGTCGATGCGATTGAGGGCGATCGCTGAATTAAAATAAAGAAAGCGATTGTTGTAAAGCCATCAGGAGAAACGTATGAGCAGGTTAGTACTTGAGATTTCAAATGATGTAGCGGACTCTCTTCAACTTCCTCCTTCAGAACGTATCTCTCGGTTGCAACAGGAATTGGCAGTTCGGTTATACCAGAAAGGATTGCTCTCTTTTGGCAAAGCACGGGAGCTAGCACAAATGACAAAATGGGAGTTTCACTCATTGTTAGGAGATGAAAACATTGAGCGTAGTTACGATTTAGAAGAATTAGAAGATGATCTAAACACATTGGGGCAATTAGATTGAGAGCTATCAGTAACTCGTCGGTCTTGATTGCCCTGAGGGGGAGCAATTTTGAGCTTGCAAGAACAGCTCGATGCATTGAGAACTGTGGCTAAATTTCGTTTAAGCTAACAGGTTTATAACGAAGCTATCAGACAGGTTGGAGAATTGCAGTAATGCGATAAGAGCAAAGCTCTCGTGCTCGATCGCCCTTCTGTAGTGATGAGGGGCGATCGCCGCTTAAAGCACTCAACTCAAAGCAACCCATCTTGAAAATTAAGATACGCCCTCAAGACTAAACGACAACCCAACCATTCTTTAACTGCATTTTCATCATGCATAAATCGCATAATGCACCTGACTAATCCTGTTAATTTTGTCAGGCTAAAGATGTCCCTTAATTCGGTGCGGAGAATGGATACCCAAAAGTATCAACCACGGTCTCGCCAGGAAAATGAGCGTGCGAGCAATACTCTTACTGCTACTGACTTTGAGCGCTGGTCAAGGGCCGTCAGAGAGCAAATGTTAGATTGCTTGAAAAAGCGGAGCGAGAGATAGAAGCCATCCTGATGCGCACATCGGTTAAGACCAAGTGTGTGGGAATACAGGTGTGTGGGAATACAGGTGTGTGGAGCGTGTCGCGGCTCACACACCTGTTTTTTGTGCTTAACTCAGCTTCACGACGCTTCATGACTATCTGTTGTCCAGTTCCAAACTTGGATTGGGTTGAGTAACTCGTTCATCTTGAACACAGCAATCTTTCTAAACTCCCTACAGTAGAAGCTGAATCAACAGACCAGTAGCCCTGAGAGGATGCTTTAAAAGTCGCACTTGTCATTCCGAGAGGAGCGAAGCACAACGAGGAATCTAGGCTTTGAGTCTTCGCGCCGAGATGCTTCACTCCGCTATTGCTCCGTAGCGCCGATGGCGCGGCTTCGCCAACAGCATGACATTCAATACTTTTCAAGCACCCTCTGACTATTGGTGAATATCACCTTCTATCTGTACGAATCGCTAAACCCCATGACCTACGCCTATCCCACTGTTGTTCCGCCCGAAACCTTTGATAAAGAGGGTTGGAATCGACTGCCTGAGCCATTGCCCGATGCAGACGCCCGATTGCGATCGCTCGAATCATCCCTGGCCAACGACGTAGAGGTGATGAGCTATCCCGATCGCCAGTGGAACTATCAGGTAGCACCCGATATGTTAGAAGTTGTCATTTTGGGCGGCGGACATACGGGGCGATCGGCGGCGTTTGGTCTTCGGCGTCACGGCATTTCCAACATCCGCATTCTCGATCGCAATCCTGCCGGATCAGAAGGTCCCTGGCGCACCTTTGCTCGCAACGCCACCCTCCGAACGCCTAAACAGGTGACTGGAGGACTCGACTGGGGCATTCCCAACCTCAATTTCCGGCGGTGGTGTGCGGCAATCTATGGCGATGAATACTGGCAGAGCATTGACTACATTCCCCGACTGCTCTGGGCAGACTATATCAATTGGTATGGGCGAGTCCTCCAGTTGCCCATTCAGAATGACACGTCGATTGAAGACATCACCTGGGATGAAGCTCGCCAGGTCTTTCGTCTGCATACCCGAAACGAACCAATCCATGCTCGCTTCATTATCTTTGCCACAGGGATGGAGTGCGCAGGGGGCAAGTTTATTCCTGAGATGATTCGAGCGAAGCTTCCCGCTCACGCCTACCATCACACGATGGATGCAATTGACTTTGCCGCTCTCAAAGGTAAGAAAGTGGGTATTATCGGCGGTGGGGCTGGAGCCTTTGATAATGCGATCGCCTGTCTCCATGCAGGTGTGGCATCTGTTGACATCATGATTCGGCGCAAGCATCTGGTGAATATCAACCGGATTCGATGGAGCGAGTGGAACGGCTATCACCGCCACTACATTGACTTACCCGATGAGACGAAGTGGTATTACAGTATCGAAGAAATGCGACTGGGACAATTGCCACCTCCGAATACCTACTACGAAGCCATGCACCATGAGAATCTAACACTGTATGCAGATGCACCGATTCATCAGATAAGTTACGTCAATGGAAAAATTCTTGGCATCTATGGTGATTGCTCCCTCACCCACGATGTTCTCATTTGCGGTACGGGATTTGTGATGGATCTCAACCAGCAGCCCGAACTCAAATCTCTCGCGCCCCATGTTGCTCGGTGGATTGACCGATATACGCCGCCAGAGGGCGATCGCCATGCCGTGATGGAGCAATTCCCTTACTTGGGGAGAAATCTCGAATTTACGCCCAGATCACTCGATCATCACTACTTGAAGCGATGCTATTACTTATCTTCTGGGTCTGCGCTCCTCAGCGGATTTCGCGCCAATTTATCTGGACTCCAGTATGCGTTGCCCAGAGTCACCTATGACATCGGGCGACAGCTATTCCTGGAACATCAGCCCGAGATTATCGAAGCGTTCAATGGGTACGACATTCTTGATTTCTGACATGAAAAAGCCTCCCGTTGGAGAGGCTGCCCCTACTTAGGAGTCAGTGTCGAGCGAATGCTGCATCTTTCATCTCTTTTGAGGTCGCATTCTTGTAGGTCACCCTCTTGTGAGCTACTTCGCAGGCTCCTCTTCTAATCGAGCATGGAGAGTGGTTCTTTCACCTTGACCTGATTTCTGGTGTAAATCACTCACCGACAGGCTTAGGGATGAGTCGGAGGCAGAAGACTCCACTCCAGAAAGGGCTCCTTGCATCGTCCGATCAGCCAAACGATTCGTTAATGCTTCAGAATGTTGTTCTCTCAGCGCAAATGCAGGAAACGCAAGAGCGGCTGTAGAAACAACGGCCAATATGGGGGGTATCAGCAGTTTCATAATCAGCGTCCTTATGGGTAATCATCAAGCGGGAGAATATCAGTTATAGCCACCTTTGGGTCGGTCAGGACAATTCTTAAGCCTAACGGTCAAATGTTTGAACGTTCTCAAAATCTTAAAATGTCCTAACCAACCCGTCGGCTACTATATACCTCGCTTAGTTTTAATGGTGCCTTGGGAAACTGAGCATTCTCTGACTGGATTCTGAGAAGCAATTAAGAGTTGTCTGGGAAAACTGAGAATTCAGCGTTGCTGATTGGAAAGAGGATGTGGGCGTTGCTGATTCGAGGCATGAATTGCGTAGGGGCATACAGCCGTATGCCCCTACAGTCAGTCATTTGCGATTCGAGATTTTTGAATTCCTCCCCTTCACTCTAAACACCCTCACTTTTATGCTTCAGAGCCCAGGGTCGTCTTCGATAGTGCTGCTTGAGCCACAGGAGCGTGGGTTGTTCGACGTATCGAGTGATGAGAAGGGCGATCGCAATTGCAGCACTCATGGCGATAACAATGCTCACGGATGGGGATAGTCCCCCGCCTTCTAAGGCACGGATGATGATGTAGCCAATATTTTGATGCGTCAGGTACAGCGGATAAGAAAGGGTGCCCAGAGCCAGTAGCGGCGGAATGGCGATCGCCCTGAGGTGGCCCGTTTTAATCAGCGAAAAGGCCATGATGAAGCCCATCACCATCAGGTGGCGCTCAACTTCGGGATAGTAGGCCACTTGTGAAGCGAAGCAGGCTGCCAGCAGGTTATATCGTAAAACTGACGCGCCTCGCGTATGAATGCGATACAGCACAATGCCCATGATGAACAGATAGCCATATTCTATGAGGAACCAGGGCTCAAGCGATTCAGGGATTTCGATGAGGAGGTCATGCTGTTCGAGCGTGATGATGCTAAGCCATGCCGCCCCTACCCACTCAATGTGAGGCAACAGCCTCATCACGAAGATGCCGACCATCACCACATAGAAAATGCACTCGTGGAACAGCGTCCAGTACACGCCATCAACGTTTGGGATTTGCCAGAAAGCGTGCACCATCACCCCATTTAGCAGAGCATGATAAAGAGAAACCTCTCGTCCAGGTAAGCCAAATAGGGCAACGAGAGAAAACGTCAGGGCGATCGCCATCCAATAGGTCGGATAGAGCCGCACCAGTCGCTTAACGATGAAGTCCTGGACGCGCTTGGTATGCTCCAAACTCATCAGAATCACAAAGCCACTGATTATAAAAAAGAGCTGTACACCATACTGACCCACCGCCACTTGAAACGGTAGCCCACTCGTGTGACCGTAAATTTGGTCATACCGCCGAGTGTAGTGATAGAACACGACGGCTAATGCAGCAAGGCCCCGGAGGGCATCGAGTTCAACAATGCGTGAGGTTGATGCAACAGGTGTAAACCAGTGTTGGGCGCGTTGAGTGATGAGTGTAAGAATCGTAGATGTTCCTCAAGTAATAAAAATCTTGACACATTTACATGATGACGATCGTTGAAGCAGGAATGTTGCCATCGAATACAGCCAGCGAGAATGGCGCATTTCTGCTGGGCTGGATTGCGGATCAGTTTGCTCTCAAGCAGGCGTTTGGCCTGGTCATTCTCCTGCTAATTGCCCTGACAGGATTGCTTCTATTTGCCCATCATTTGAGAAAGCGAATGTTGGAGGGCGGATGTTAAAAGGCGAATGTTAAAGAATAGCAGCAAGCTATATCAGAACTGCTGAAGAACACCCTAAAACTGTGGAGTTAACATTCACAATTGCTGTATAAATCCTAAAAGATGGGTATTGTCCGTCAGATCTCCTATATAACTACGGAAAGGTGAAGAATTGTACAGCAAATCTGACAGCGAATAATAGTTATGCAGCTCATTCTATCGGTCGGGGGAGAAGTCCGGAGGTTAACGGTTAGTCGCAAATGCTCTCAAGATTTATGGGCGAGGCATTGAAGATATTGTAGCGTCAGCGCTTGAATAACGAAAGCGAACCTATAGCACTATCTGAAACCCACAATAATTAGCCCACAATGATTAGATTGACAACACCCGATGACACGAATAAATTACTTGCTTTAGCAGAAGCGATAGGGCTTTTTGAGCCAAATCAAATCGAAGAGCTTGCTCAAATGCTGGGGCAATATTTTAGTAATGAGGCAGATCGTGAAGGTTTGTGGTTTACTGACGATGACAATGAACCAGTGGGTGTTGCCTACGTAGCACCAGAACGAATGACTGATGGCACATGGAACCTTTATCTGATCGCTATTCATCCCGACTACCAAGGACAGGGGCGTGGTACAGCTTTATTGAGCCATGTAGAACAAATGTTAGCTAACCGTGGTGAGCGTGTATTGTTGGTGGAAACGTCTGGTTTGAAAGACTTTGAGTACGTTCGTGCATTTTATAGAAAGAGCGGTTATGAGGAGGAAGCAAGAATTCGAGAATTTTACAAGGTTGGAGACGATAAGATCATTTTCCGCAAAGCACTGAAAAGCGTTGTTGTATGACACTCCCAATGGAACAGAAAGAAGTCAAGTTACTCGTAAGTTACTAAAATTGTCTGGGTCTGGTGATGGAAACCGTCATGCAGTTCTTACGGTTACAAGACACCCAATCAAGATTATTTGTAGAATAGTTCGGTTGCGTTCAGATAGAAAACCTTTTATTGATCCTACTCGATAAAAGAAGAAATCTTTAAGTTGACAGGAGACTGATTCTGAAGTGGCTAAAAAACCTCTGGCCTTTTCCCCATCAGAGCCTGATGCACTGGGAATCGAAGTTCAACGGCTCGATAATCAGCATGTTTTATTATCGATGGCAGCCCATAGCCACGAGTTCTTGGAAATTATTTATTTTGAGTCAGGTGGTGGACAGTACCAGTATGAAAACCGGGTTTGGGATGTATCCCCAGGGGATTTATTTTTAACTGCGCCTTACGAAACCCATGATGCCAGTAAAATCACCATAGCTAAAGGGTGGGTCACTCTATTTACGGCAGCATCCGTTAATCTCACAGGGTTAGAGACAAGTTCTTACCTCAACTGGATGGGTAGTCCTTTGTTTTTAGCTTTTACCAAAAATTCAGTTTCTGAGTCTAGATATCTCAACATCGCGGAAACAGCTCGTCCTCAATGGTCACAACGGTTTGAACGACTTAGCCAGGAATTGGATCAAAAACCGTTCGGCTATCGAGAAATGGCGCGATCGCTCCTCACCCAAATGCTGATTGAGATTACTCGATTAACAATGCTTACTTCTGATAGTCCTTCTAATGGCACCTCTCCTCTGCTGATTAAAATATTCGACTTTATTGAACATCACTACCAAGAATCAATCTCTTTAGATGATTTAGCAAAGGAGGTGAATCATTCACCGTCTTATCTCTCAGCTGCCGTTAGGAAGCTCACAGGGCGAACCGTACTGGAATGGATTAGAGAGCGACGAATGGCTGAAGCACGTCGTCTTTTATTGGAAACCGATGAGGGTATCGTTCAAATTGCAGAAGCAAGCGGATATCCGGAAGTGACTTACTTTATTCGACATTTTCGTCAGTTCCATGGAAAAACACCTCAAGTATGGCGGCAAATCCATCATTAGATCTTTCTCCTGAACTTTAACGGCAATCCAATAGATCTAAAAAATGTACAACTTGAACTAAAAAGCGTTTCTTTCAAAAGCAAGGGCTCAACTTTACCTTAGCTATAGGTTCAAGTTCTAATAAATTCAGACAGGAAAAACTATGCAAATTCATGTTTTCGCTTCTCCTGAGCCCGCTTTTCTGGTTAACTCATTCTTAATCGAAACTCAAAACGGAGTTATTGTTGTTGATGCTCAGTTTCTAGTTTCTGAAGCCCGAAAACTAAAGTTAGAAGTGGAGAAACTAGGTAAGCCGCTACTTGGAGTGATTGTGACCCATCCGCATCCAGATCATTTCAACGGAGTTGCTGTTTTATGCGAAAAAGAAAATGTGCCAATCTATGCCACGCAAGCAACCTTTGATGCAATTAAAGCCATCGAAGCAGAAAAACGTGAGTTTTGGAAGCCAACCTATGGGGACGAATATCCGGACTTCACCATGCTCCCCAATCAAATTGTCCAATCAAAAGAGGAATTAGTTCTTGATGGCCTTGATATTGGCATTGATGACTGAGGCGCAGGGGAATCATCAGACATTACGGTTATCTACTTACCGTCAGAAAAGGTTTTGATTGCGTCAGACTTGCTATATCACAAGGTTCATCCGTGGCTGGCCGAGGGTCGTTCTCAGGCATGGTTAGAGCAACTTGACTATGTTAAAAGCACTTATGCAGAAGCTGAAATTATCTTTGCGGGGCATGGTGCAGAAAGTAACCTTCAAGCGTTAGATGAGCAACGGGAATACATTCACTTTTTCCAAAATACTGTGGGTAGCCATCTTACCTCAAATGGGGAGTGGGTGAATGACGCAAAAGCTCAGATCAAGCAAATTATGCAAAATCGCTACCCAGGCTATCCACTGGAGTTTTTGATAGAGATGAATATAGACGGAGTAGCTAAGGAAATAATTGGATAACTATTGAGATCGCCCCACCACATTTCTGCTGCACCGGAATGAACACCAGATGTTATCCGAGGACAAAGCGTATACATCCGGTAAGCAGGAACGTTAGACCCACGAAGGGCGATCGCCCTCCTCTCTCCCAACAGACGAAAAATTAGGATAACGCCGATCGCCAAAACTCCTGGTGAACCGCCACTATCTCATCAGCGACTTGCTCCAATGGCCCCCACACGCGAATGGGCTTTTGTCCCCGCTCGAACACCATCCGGCAGGGTAAGTCAAGGGTGGGGTTCTCAGCGTGATTCCCTGTTAGCTTCAGCAGGGTAGACTCCGGCACGCCGTAGACGAGCCGCCCAACGTTGCCCCAATACAGCGTTCCGGCACACATGGCGCAGGGTTCTACGGTGGTGTAGAGGGTGCAGTTCCACAGATACTCCAGGCTGAAGTTGGTGGCAGCAGTGCGCACCAGGGTCGATTCGGCATGGTTGACGGTGTCGATGTTGCCCTGTTCGGCCAGCACCGTCTCATGGTCAGGGGCGACCAACAGGGCTCCAAAGGGATGATGCCCATGCTCTCGTGCGCGAAGGGCGATCGCATTGGCGCGACGCAGATGGCGCAGCATTTGATCCAAGGATGGATCGG
>JAYKJC010000678.1:0-4475 GCA_035285885.1 Leptolyngbyaceae cyanobacterium
ACTCCAACCCCCCTGTCCTACCTATTTCGCCCAATAGCGTGGTGTTGTTTGGGGGTGGGGCGGGGCGGCCCCCGCCACCACCCACAAAAATGCGTAAGTCCTAACAGACTAAGACCATCTTAAAATTAAAGCCAGTTTTCCACATTTTCCACAAATTGTGGAAAACTCTTAAAACCCTTCTGAATCAAACGTGTGAACTTCCCGTGATTCTCAAGATCAGATTTTGACGTGGTTAAGGAATTTTTGGGTGATGCCTCGCAGATGATCATCCAGGCGGGAAAGCACCTCTTGGGCGATCGCCTCTGGCACCCCATAAAAAGCATCCGCTATTCCTCCCGTAATGCAGGTGAGCGTGTCGCTGTCGCCTCCCAGGGACACCGCATTGCGAATCGCATCTTCACAATCCGTCGCATCTAGAAACGCAATCAGTGCCTCAGGCACCGTCTCCTGGCAGGATTCGTTGTATCGATACACCGGGCGAACCTCCTCCACAGATCGCTGGAGGTCGTACCCAAAGGTCGATTCCACATAGGCTCTGATTTCCGCTTTTGATGCCCCCGTTCGCGCCATAAAAATGGCGGCAGCCGTGGCCTGTGCGCCCTTGATCCCTTCGGGATGATTGTGAGTCACTTCAGCGCTTCGTTTGGCCTCTGTAAGAACTGTTTCCATATCATCAAAGGCAAATCCAATCGGGCTAACCCGCATGGCCGAACCATTGCCCCAGCTTCCATAGGGCTCTGCACTGTCCGACCAGATCCACTCACTAAACCGAGCCCCATAGCCGCCTGTGGGATGCGGATAGCGCCGACCATAAGTTTGAAATGCCTGGGCATAGTCGCGGGTGTTAGAGGTTTCGTCGAGCAGCAATTCTGCGACGGCCACCGACAAAATCGTGTCGTCCGTAAAGCTGCTGCGGTCAGTGAAGAGCGGAAACTCCTTGGTTCGATTGTTGTTGAATTCGTATGGAGATCCGATCATGTCTCCGGCGATCGCTCCCAGCATCGCTGCCCCTCCCGGTTATGCAAGTGATATCAATCAAGTGATATCACTAGTTTGCCCATTCTTCATCGCAAGAATCATCGCCATGAACATCGCAATGCTCGTCAGGAGCGACGGCTTTCTCCGAGAAACAAACACTCTCTACTGACGCCTCGGATTTAGGTTAGTGTATAAGAACCTTACACGTTTCCTCCGCACCTGAATTTGACCTCAAAGTTGATGGGCTCACGTGCCATCACTTTTGCCATTTAGTTCGCTTCTCACCGCCTTGTTTATGCCGATGCATTCTATCCTTAAGCTGGAGGTTAGGATGCAGATAGGCTTTAGGTAAACCCATTCTGGCGGCGATGACAACTGGCTTTTTCCTTGTCGTTTCAATTCTCATTTTGGGAGGTGTGATTGCCACTGCGGGCGATCGCATCGGTATGAAGGTGGGAAAAGCCCGGCTGAGCCTGTTTAAGCTGCGCCCCCGTCAAACGGCCACTCTGATCACCATTCTGACAGGAGGCATCATCTCAGCGTCAACTCTGGGCATTTTGTTTGCGGTCAGCGATCAGCTCCGCAGGGGTGTGTTTGATTTAGAAGAAATTCAAGACGATCTAGAAGCAGCCCGCAGCGAACTGAGCACGGCTGAGCGGGAACTCAGCACCGTAGAAAGTGAGAAAGAAAGGATTGAGCGCGAGCTGGGTCGAGCGCGAGCGGATCGTCGGGAAGCACGCCAACGCCTTCGGAGAATTAACGAATTCCTGGAAACGGCGATCGCCCGTCAGGCTCAGACAGAAACTGAGTTAGAGCGGGTCGAAGCCAATTTTGAGGCGGCTCGGCAGCGGCTTCAGGAAGTCTCTCAGCAAACCAGCGACCTCCAGGCAGAGATCACGGCATTGCAACAGGAGAGCCGCGAAATCATTGAAGATCGCGATCGCCAAATTGCGGCTCGTGAACAAGAAATTGCCCTGAAAGAAGCACAACTGCGCGCTCTTGAGGTGCAGCGAGCCAATCTTGAAGAAGTGCTCATCGCCCTGGAACGAGAGATCCAGGCGCTTCGAGAAGGCAACGTGGCGTTGCTCAACAACCAGGTGTTATCCGCTGGGGTTGTTCAAATTATGGATGCCGAAGGGGCTCGCCAAGTCGTTGATCAGTTGCTGCGCCGAGCCAATGAGGTTGTGCTGCAAGAACTGCTTCCCGGAACCACAAGCGTTCGCACCCAGGTGGTTCAAATCACCAACACAGAGGTCGAGCAGTTGCTCGCCACGCTTCAACCGGGAGAAGAGTACGTGGTGCAAATCCTCGCTGGCGGCAATTATTTGGTGGGTGAACCCTGCGTTGTCGCCGGACAGACCTGCATTCAGGTGACGGCAAACGCCGTACCGAATCAGCTTTTGTTTCAGCCCAATGAGGTGATTGCCGCGACAACGGTTGAGCCGACGGTGCGATCGCAAGAAGAACTGGCCGAAAAGCTTGAGTTTTTGATTGCCGCCACGCAGTTTCGAGCCAAGCAGGCGGGCGTATTGAGTGATTCAGTTCGCATCTCTGACAACCAGGAAGAAGCCGTCACCTACTTTTTTGAGAAGTTTGCCGCCCACCAACAAACCAGTGACCAAAATCTAACCGTGCGGGCGATCGCCACCCAACCGATTTTCACCACGGGGCCACTCTTCATTAAGCTCGATGCAACGGTGTCTGGAAATGTCTTATTCAGTACAGAGGACACATCGAGCAATAGCAATCTTTAAGCAAGGCGGTCTATCACCATGAGTCTATCCGCTCCCGATCCTGCGGCTTCAAATCGTGATCTGGTGTTCCTGGGAGTCGATCCAGGGCGCGATAAGTGCGGTCTTGCGGTGATGGATGCCCAGGGAACCGTCTACCACCATGAAGTTGTTGCATCGTCTGGGGCGATCGCCACCATCGATACCCTCATCCACACGTTCAATGTTCAACACCTGGTGCTGGGCGATCAGACCACCTCGCGCCAGTGGCACCACCGACTAGAACAGGAACTCTCATCCGCGCTCCCCATCCATCTGGTGGACGAACGATATTCGACCTTAGAAGCGCGCGATCGCTACTGGCAGCTTTATCCGCCACAGGGACTCCAGCAGCTGATCCCACAGGGACTCCGCAGCATTTCCCGACCAATTGACGACATTGTGGCCATCATCCTCATCGAACGCTATCTAAAAGTGCTATCTAAAGGTGAATCTACGCCCAACTGAGGATGACGTGCCTTGATTTGCAGTTCTTATCAGATGCAATCCCATCCGTTGCGATCTTAAATAATAGGCGAGTCTTGGGCGAGATGTGTTGTCCTTCCCTTAGAATACGGGGCATTGGCGTGCAGCGCACGTCCTGCAACTGATTCACCGATCACTGCCGTCTCTGCAAGCGGTAGTGAAAACCGATGAAATCATTGAGTAATCCCTTTGATGAAAGGGAATTCTGAAACCATTGTTAATTTTCTCAGCCCGCCATCTGATTGAGTTGATTTCATAAAACTTTATGTTCGGTATATACTGCACAAGGATGGTAGCTAAGGAGTGTGTAGATGTCGGCGGCAGTTCAGCCTCTGGCCTCGGCCGAATCGAAAATAAGGGTGCCCAAAGAATTGCTTGGCCCGGCCCGAGCATTCTGGAGTCCGAACCTGTTGATGTTTCTCGCCGCAGTTGGCATGGTGGTGGTGTCAACGATTGGCTATTGCCTCTGGCATTGGCCCGGTTGGATCACCTTCTGCTTGAACGTACTGGCCCTTCATGTGGTTGGCACAGTGATTCACGATGCCTCTCATAATGTGGCTCATCGGAATCGCATCATGAATGCGGCCTTAGGACATGGCAGCGCTCTGATGCTTGGTTTCTCGTTCCCGGTGTTCACTCGGGTTCACATGCAGCATCACGCCAATGTGAATGATCCAGACAATGACCCTGATCATTTCGTTTCTACGGGCGGTCCGTTGTGGATGATTGCGGCTCGCTTTTTTTATCACGAAATTTTCTTCTTCCGACGCCAGCTCTGGCGGAAGTATGAGCTGCTGGAGTGGTTCTTGGGTCGTTTAGCGGTGGGAACGGTGATCTTCCTGGCCGTTCAATATGACTTCCTGGGATATATCTTCAATTTCTGGTTTTCACCCGCCCTCGTGGTCGGAATGGCTCTGGGACTCTTTTTTGACTACTTGCCCCATCGCCCCTTCAAAGAGCGCAATCGCTGGAAGAATGCCCGCGTCTATCCCAGTGCCATTCTGAATGTGCTGATCATGGGTCAGAACTATCACCTGATTCATCACTTGTGGCCTTCAATTCCCTGGTATCACTACAAAACGGCGTACCATGCGACTCAGCCGCTACTGGACTCCAAGGGCTGTCATCAGTCTCTCGGGCTGCTAAAGCCTAAAGACTTCGTTAATTTTGTCTACGATGTGTTCCTGGGAATTCGGTTTCACGGGCATGGCAAGAACTCTGACACTAGCAGCCAATCTGATG
>JAYKJC010000679.1:0-5605 GCA_035285885.1 Leptolyngbyaceae cyanobacterium
TTGGCGATTGAGAATGCCATCAATGAGGCGGTTGAGAAGGGGCGTCATGTCTTCCTGGTCGGAGCGACGGGGCAGATTAAGCGCCGCTTTGAGAAGATGGGCGTGTTTGCGCGGATTCCGGCAGACCATCTGGTGGTGGACCGCACGGATGCACTGCGCCGAGCTGTCGCATTGGTGCGCAATGACCAGGCTTCGCCCGTCGGACTGTCGAGTACTGCGACGACAACGGATGTGACTGCCTGATGAGCATAAGGATGTGCTGAATTATCGGTGGGATGATTCAGCGTCAAACGTTAGGCGCTGCTGAGCTTATAGCGCTTGCGCGTTGGTTAAGTACAGATGTGTGGGGCGCAGCGCGCCCCACACATCTGTTTTTGTGATTAACGCGGTTGCAACCGCTATAAGTTATGGATCTGTAGGGGCACCACTCCAAATAGCAGTTGGCCATTGCGCTACCACGAAACGATTGACTGGGGCATGGACACCCACCACACCTGTCCGGAATCAGCGCCAATAGTACTGTAGATAAAGTTGCTTCAACGTCTTTGCTCGTTCCACCCCACCGATTAAATGACATGGAGAAACGACGATGACTCCCAAAGACCCCTCTGTTCAAACAACGATTAAAATCGCTGGTGTAAAATCCCTGAACCTCGCCTCTCTCCAGGGGGCACACGAAACTGCAAAGAAGTTCGGATTCTTAGACAGTCAGTTTGCCCAATCATGTCCGATTGATGATCTGCCTCCTGCTCAGAGGTTGTGACGATGATGATTGCATTGGAGCTGTTGCAGCCACGAGATAGGGTGGTTTAAGCATAATGACTGCATCTCAGAATCCAATGAGCGGCGTGACGCACAGTCCATGGACTCAAAGGCAGCACCCACCGCAAACACACTAAACGCAATCCTCAGTGGTTAATGCCCACCGCTCGTGATCGCGCCACTCGCCATCAATTTTGAGGTATCGGGGTGAATAGCCCTCCTGCCGAAAGCCCAATCGTTTCACCAATTTAATAGACCGGGTATTTCCAGGCTGAATATTCGCTTCAATGCGGTGTAGGGTGAGGGTAGAAAAAGCATAGTTAATAACCAGACCCATGCCTTCTCCCATGAGCCCCAAACCTGCATAGGTAACATCGGCGTAGTAGCCCAGGTAAGCATTTTGAAAGGCTCCGTAGAAAATCTGACTTAAATTGGCAACCCCAATGATGCTTCCGCTGTCTTGCTGACAAATCAGCAGTCCCTGAAAATTATCTGCCTGACAGCGTTGAACATAGGCTTGGCACCCTTCTTGGGTTAATGCTGGGAAGCTCCACGGGGCATGAAAGGAGCGGCTCCGGCAATGTAAGTCTAAAAGGGCAGGTATATCAGATTCAACGGGAGGACGAATAAAAACTCTCATGGGTTTTCAAGATCATTGAATAGAACTCTTGAACCACGCTACTCCCTGAAGCTCAAACGATGGGGATACATCCGTGTTCCTTTACGATTCGTTGAGTAGAAGCTGGATATTTTTCTAGAAGAGAAGCGGGGCGAATGGGTCGCTGCACCAAGTTTCCGCCACAGTTTGGGCAGATTTCTTTAAGGATGGCTGTGCTACACGCCTCGCAGAAGGTGCATTCAAAGGTACACATATAGGCTTCTAGCGAATCGGGGGGTAAATCTTTATCGCAACATTCACAATTTGGACGTAGTTCTAACATAAGGGTTCAAACGTTAAAAGATTCCTTCTTATAATGAGACTATTTACGAATAAGACATTTTATAGCACAAAACCTATGAATAAGATGAATCTCGGATTCGGTATTGGTTTAGGTGTAGGTCTTGGAACGGCCATAGGTGTTGCAACGGACAACATCGGTATTGGACTGGGTGTAGGGATTGCAATTGGTATTGCGGTCGGTCTTCGAGGCGGTAATGGCAACAAATGAATTCGTTGTTAAAGGCCAAACCTCCTTCCGACATTACTTTTATGGTTTCCAATACCGCTAGAGTTTTAAATACAGCGCGATGCGTGTTGCTTAAGTAAGTTATGTGGAACGCGATTGCAAGTCGCTATAGATAAGGATAGGAAAATGGAAGATTACCAACTTTTGATTGACCTTCATCAACGTGCCTATCGGCAGGGGCCAGGTGGAGATACAGAGTCAGAAATGGCGCTCACCTTGGCTGGGGTAAACCGAGATGAGCCCTTAAAAATTGCCGATATTGGTTGCGGTACGGGGGCTTCTACCCTGTTACTTGCTCGTTTACTAAAGGCTCAGATTACCGCTGTGGATTTCCTCCAAGACTTTCTTGACGTGCTTGACGAGCGAGCGAAACACCTGGGGCTTTCTGAACAAATAAGTCCCTTGTGCTGTTCGATGGACACCTTGCCGTTTGGGAATGAGGAGTATGATGTGATCTGGTCTGAGGGGGCAATCTACAACATCGGCTTTGAAAAGGGCGTCACAGACTGGAATCGCTATTTGAAAAGGGGTGGGCTGCTGGTTGTTTCGGAGATTACTTGGCTGACAGACTCCCGTCCGTCAGAACTCCAGAGCCACTGGGAGGGCGAATATCCTGAAATCGATGTGGCTTCTTCAAAAATGGCGATATTGGAGAAGAATGGCTATGCTCCGATGGGCTACTTTGTCTTACCTGAGGAGTGTTGGCTCGATAATTACTATCGCCCCATGCAGAATAACTTTAAGAGCTTCCTTGACCGGAACGGCAACAGCGAAGATTCACGAGCCATCGTTGAAGCGGAAAACCGAGAAATTGAGCTGTATGAGAACTATAAAGCTTACTATAGCTATGGGGTATACATTGCAAGAAAGGTAGAGGGGCGATCGCCCTAACGGTTTATTCCAGGGCGATCGCCCTCTCTTTCTGGATTTTTCTTACTTGCCCCTACATCTTACTGCCGATCCGGTTTTAGCAGAGCTACGATCGCATCAATGAGGTGATCGGGTTCCACAGGTTTTGCAATATGATTTTGAAAACCAGCGGCCATTGCTTGTTGATAGTTAATTTCTCCAGCGTAGGCGGTCAGGGCGATCGCAGGTATCTGTCCTCCCTGTTTGGGTGGCAGGCGTCTGACCTGTCGCATCAGTGTGTAGCCGTCCACAGTGGGCATACCAATATCGCTGAGTAAGATGTCGGGAGTAAACTGACCTAACATCGAGAGCGCTTCTTCTGCACTTGCAGCGGCGATCACCCGTGCCCCATTCAGCTCTAGTAAACAGGCCAGAAACTCACGGGTACTGTCATCATCATCCACCACGAGAATGTTGACACCCTTCAAATCATCTACAGCCTTAGCGAGTTGAACCTCCTGGTTCATTGCCGAGGTTTGAGACATCAGCGGGAGCTTAATCGTAAACGTCGCCCCCTG
Source organism: Leptolyngbyaceae cyanobacterium (assembly GCA_035285885.1). Classification (GTDB taxonomy): domain Bacteria; phylum Cyanobacteriota; class Cyanobacteriia; order CAKZMO01; family CAKZMO01; genus JBCCWF01. The sequence goes on from JAYKJC010000679.1 coordinate 3,377, forward strand.
TCCCTCACCGGGGCTATCGGCCTCTACGCTACCGCCATGCAGTTCTACCAAATACTGAACCAGAGCAAGCCCCAACCCCAATCCGCCAAACTGTCGGGTAGTGGTCGTACTTTCTTGACGGAACCGATCGAAGACATGGGGCAGAAAATTGGGGTGAATGCCCTTTCCAGTGTCGGTGATGGTGAGTTGAGCGTACGGATGTGGACGAGGGAATGGGGTCGCGGGTTGTGGGCGCGCATCCATTCTTTCACCTTCCAACGCCCTAACGTTCCCACCTTCCAACGTCTTAACGTTCTCACCCTCCATTACACCCACGTTCTTACGTTCCAACCGCACCTCAACCTGTCCCCCTTCGGGAGTGAATTTGACTGCATTCGAAAGCAGGTTCCAAACCACTTGCTGAAGCCGATCTGCATCTCCGGCCACTGACCCAATATCTGACTCAAGCTGTGTGTGTATCTGAATGGATTTAGCTTCGGCTGCCAGTCGCACAGTTTCCAGGGCCGCTTGAACCACAACCTGCAAGTTGACGGTTTGCTGATTCAGGCTCAGCTTACCTCGCAGAATGCGAGACACGTCCAGCAGGTCATTAATCAATTGTGCTTGCATCTGAGCGTTGCGCTTGATAATTTCCAGGGCACGCTGGGTCTTTTGCTCATCTAACTGACCCTTGAGCAGCAGTTGTGACCAGCCGAGAATGGGGTTGAGGGGCGATCGCAACTCATGGGAAACCACCGCCAGAAACTCATCTTTGACGCGGTTGGCGGCTTCGGCCTGAGCCCGTGCGGTGCGTTCACTGGCGAGCAATCGTTCGCGTTCGGCTTCGCTATACTTCCGTTTGCTGATATCGTTCAATACTCCGATCAGTCGCAGGGGCGTGCCATCTGCCGCAAGTTCAAATTGCCCAATGGACTCGACCCAGCGCCACTGACCATCATCGAGCCGACGGATGCGACACGCCGCATGAAAATAGCCGGTTTTCATGCCTTCAGCTAAACATCGTTCAAATTCATCCCGATCATCGGGATGAATCACGTCGTTCATCGACTGGGCTTTGTTCAGGGTGTCATCGTCTTGGCTGTGCCCAAAAATGTCATACATCTGAGCGTTCTCCCAGATGGCAGAATCCGTTTGGACATTCCACTCAAACACACCCAGCTTAGCTGCCCGCGTAGCCAGATCGAGTCGTTGTTCACGTTCGCGCAAGACAATTTCGGCCTGTTTGCGTTCTGTAATGTCAAGGGCTGTACCGATGAAATCAACGACCCGCCGAGATTCTTCCTCACCTTCAAATTGCACCTGGCCATTCGCAGATACCCACCGTTCACGGCCATCGTTCCAGAGAATGCGATAATCAACTTTGTAAGTTCCTGAACCGTTTGGATCGAGCGCAGCCCCGACAGCGTGAGTGACATGCGCTTGATCGTCAGGATGCACACGCTCAATCACATCGGATAGCGGAATGGTCATCCTATCAGGGGGTTCACCCCAAATCTCCCGCATTCGTTCATCAAACTCGACGAGATTGGTGCTCAGGTGATACCGCCACGTTCCTAAGCGTGCTGACTGAATCGCTAGCTGTGTGCGTTCCTTACTCTCCCGTAGGGCAATTTCTGCTTGTTTACGCTCACTCACGTCATTGATTAGCGCCACAAACCCTTCCACAATTCCTTGCTTGTTAAAGCGAGGAACATAGGTCGCATTGATGTAACGAGTACCCCCCTCTTTGTAATGCACCTCACTCTCATAGGTAACTTGTTGGCCTGCTAGCACTTGCTCAACATAGGGACGGATTGCTTCATAGGCGGCTTCGCCCAGCACCTCTCGAAGGTGCTGACCATAGGTTGCCGCCGCTGGCTGTCCAAACCAGTCTTCATAGGTGTGATTGTTGAAGCGATAGCATTGGTCTGCGTCTATGAAGGAAATCAGCGAGGGCACCGCATTGGTCACCAGGCGCAGTTCGGTTTCGCGCTGCTGTAGGATTTCTTCAACTTGCTTACGTTCACTGATGTCCTCGGCGATGCCACCGATCCACAGCACCTCTCCCTGATCGTCATAGATAGGAAAACCGCGATCGCGAATCCAAACCAGAGTTCCATCGGGACGAACAATTCGATATTCTTGACTAAATGCAGCCTGGGCAGATTTTTGCCACCCCCATTGAATGCGATCGCGATCTTCGGGATGAATAAAATCTACAAAGCGGTTTAAGTTGTCATATAGTTCAGT
>JAYKJC010000680.1:0-8143 GCA_035285885.1 Leptolyngbyaceae cyanobacterium
GCCGGGGGGGGGGGGGGGGTCCCCCCCCCGCCCCTCTCTCTGGGATTTTTAATACTTTATTTTCCCGCACGTCCCTAAAATCAGTTTTTCTTGTGCTCAAGAACCGTTTTGAGCATTGTTTTCTCGATTCATGGATTTGGAAGCATTACAATATGCAAAGAGCGGTGCTGCATGATGGGTCATTCTGACCAAACTGGCACAACAGCAAACTGGCACAACAGCAGTGGTCCAGAATTGGCACAATGGTGGCACAACAGTGGTTCTGCTCTTTCTAATATTTTTCGCTTTGAATGTAGGCTCAGTGCACGTTTATGACCGAAGCACCCGTTTCTCGAATCCGAAATTTCTCGATTATCGCTCACATCGACCATGGTAAGTCTACTCTGGCCGACCGATTGCTTCAGGTGACGGGTACGGTGGAAGACCGCAAGATGAAGGAGCAGTTTCTCGATTCGATGGATCTTGAGAGAGAACGTGGCATCACCATCAAGCTTCAGGCTGCACGCATGCACTACAAAGCGAAAGATGGTGAACAGTACGTGCTCAACCTCATTGACACACCGGGACACGTTGACTTCTCCTATGAGGTGTCGCGATCGCTCGTCGCCTGTGAAGGAGCGCTGCTTGTGGTGGATGCCTCCCAGGGGGTCGAAGCTCAAACATTGGCCAACGTCTATTTAGCTTTAGAGCATGACCTGGAAATCATCCCCGTCCTCAATAAAATTGACCTGCCCGGAGCCGACCCCGAACGCGTCAAGCAGGAAATTGAGGAAATCATCGGTCTGGATTGCAGTGATGCGATTCTTGCCTCTGCAAAAGAAGGAATTGGCGTTCCAGAAATTCTAGAATCCATTGTTTATCTGGTGCCACCGCCCCGAGGCACGATTGAAGAACCCTTGCGAGCACTCATTTTCGACAGTTACTACGATGCTTATCGAGGAGTCGTTGTCTACTTCCGAGTGATGGATGGAACGCTGAAGACAGGCGATCGCGTTCGTCTGATGGCTTCTGGGAAAGAATATGAAATCGACGAAATCGGGGTGCTATCGCCGGGTCAGATTCCAGTAGATGAACTTCACGCGGGGGAAGTGGGCTACTTATCGGCGGCCATTAAATCTGTAGAAGACGCCCGTGTCGGTGACACGATTACTCTGGCAAAAGCACCAGCAAAAGCACCGTTACCAGGATATACGGAAGCGAAGCCCATGGTATTTTGTGGGCTCTTTCCGACGGATTCTGAACAGTATGAAGATCTCCGTGAAGCCCTCGAAAAACTGAGGCTCAACGATGCTGCGCTGCAATATGAGCCAGAAACCTCCAGCGCAATGGGATTTGGGTTTCGCTGCGGATTCTTGGGGTTGCTGCACATGGAGATTGTGCAAGAGCGCCTGGAGCGGGAATATGATCTCGATCTCATTACAACTGCCCCATCTGTGATTTACCGAGTTACAACTATTGATGGTGACGTGCTGATGATCGATAATCCCAACCAGCTTCCTGATCCTCAGTATCGAACCAAAATTGAAGAGCCCTACGTCCAGGTTGAAATGATTGTTCCTGAAGACTTTGTGGGTGCGCTCATGGAGCTTAGTCAGACCCGTCGAGGCGACTTTAAAGATATGAAGTATCTTGCCCAGGGGCGAACCAATTTAATTTATGAAATTCCCTTGGCTGAAGTTGTGACGGACTTCTTTGATCAGCTCAAGTCTCGCTCCCGTGGCTATGCCAGCATGGAGTATCATCTGATTGGCTATCGGGAAAATGCGCTGGTTAAGCTGGACGTGATGATTAATGGGGATACCGTTGATCCGCTAGCAACCATCGTTCACCGTGACAAAGCGTATTACGTAGGCAAAGCGCTGGTTGAAAAGCTGAAAGAACTGATTCCTCGTCATCAATTCAAAATTCCGTTACAAGCCGCGATTGGGAGTCGGATTATTGCCAGCGAGAGTATTCCAGCCCTTCGTAAGGATGTGTTGTCAAAATGTTACGGTGGTGACATCAGCCGAAAGAAAAAGCTGTTGCAAAAACAGGCTAAAGGTAAAAAGCGATTGAAGGCGATCGGAACGGTCGATGTGCCTCAAGAAGCGTTTATGGCTGTTCTTAAGCTGTAGATGAAGCTGAACTTAAGCTGTCTTTATCTCTGGTAGAACATAGGCTATGCTGAATGAACCAAACGTATTGATTAAAAGCTCTCATAGCCTGTGGGGCGATCGCCCCTTCACTTACTGAATAGGTACGTCCAGGCTTTGTTCGAGTTGATCGATTCCCTGCGTTGACGCTGAACGAGGCATTGAGGACATTAACGGCCATGTCTAACCTAGAGCAATTTCACCCATCTTCGGCTGGACACGATCCTGCTGATAACAAGGTGAATGTTTCGATTGATATCGACGCTGATTTGCTGCGTCAAATCGGGTACCTCACCGAAGACCCCAGCAAGGTGATCGAAGTAGCGGTTCGGCAGTGGCTACGAGGCGGGGCACGGCGTGACGATGATTTGACCCGCAACCTTGAACGTAATCCTCCTGTCCCTGCCCGAGGAGAATGGAACGATTAATTAAATCCCATAAATTAACGCCAAAAATCTGAAACATCATACCCAAGGTCACTCAGCATTTGACGCAGTAGGGGCAAGCTGAGACCAATGACGTTGCTGTGGCACCCTTTGATTCGTTCGACAAAGGCACCCCCTTTTCCTTCGAGGGCAAAGCCTCCCGCGCAGTTCATGGGTTCTCCTGTGGCAACATACGCTTCAATTTGGCGATCGCTCACCACCGCAAAATCCACTTGGGTAACCTGACACCGCACTAACGTTTTGTGGCGATAGGGATCGACAAAGGCATGGCCTGTATACAGTTCTCCTGAGGTGCCTCGCATCTTCTGCCATCGGGCGATCGCCTCTGCCTGAGTGGCGGGTTTGCCTTGAATTTCGCCATTCACCCACAGCACTGAGTCGCATCCCAAAATCAGAGCGTCTGATGTGTCGGGAATCGTGCAGCCCGACGGCTGCATTAATTGCTGTCGGACAACTTTCGCCTTTTCCAACGCGAGCGCTTGAACAAGGTCGGCGGGTGACTCAAGGGTGATTGACGACTCATCAAATTTGCTCGGACAAACAATGGGATCAATGCCCACCATATTCAATAATTTGCGACGAGCAGGAGAGGCAGACGCAAGCACAAGGACTGGAACAGCCATAACACTTCAAAACACTAATCAATGCACTAAAAACCAGCAAGCGCTTGCAGACAATAGATTCTGTCCTTCGATCAAACCCTTGCTGGTTTTAATTTAATCCCCAACTTTAAGTCGAGACGTTTTGTGGGTCACAACTTAATACACAGAGAAAGAATTCGCCACTTGCTTAAACTGATCGCTGAGCCTTTGCCAACGCTGTTCAGTCGTGGATATATTCAGCGTAAACAATTGGCCTCGTCGAACGACGACACTGGCCAAATTATGGCGAGTCTGCTCTGGGAGTTGCACCATGTATTCCAAAAGATAATAGGTGTTTTCTCCGTGTTCCTGGGAGGTGGCGCTGATCAGTTCGGCTTTGCGAGTGCCATCATCTGACGAGATGGCGCGTTGAGCGAGTTTCTGACCCACTTCGCTCGGCGTTCCCAATTCTGCGAGTGTCTTGCCATCAGGAACATCACCAATAATGACGCTCACGTTCTCAGAGGGGTCAACAAAGTCATGTAAGACCACATCAGGCCCACCAGGAACTTTAATTTCAACCCATCCGTTTGGATATGCAAACTCATAGCCATTGTAGGCATCAATGTAGCTTTTCAGTCCTGCACCTGCCGATACACAGCTTTGCAGGCTAAAACTTAAAATAACTAAGACAATTGCGACAATTCGCTTGAGCATCTTTATGCTGATCCCCTCGGTGTTCAACGCATGAGAACGAGAGTGATGCCCAACACGTCCTAGGGGCAATTGGCGCTGTACAGTTCGGTCACATTAAAATTGCAGCCCGAAACTCACTGTGCAGAATTTAGCGTTAAGCTCACTCTCAATTCTGAAGTCAATGGGACTATTGTGACATTTTGTGTTCATCCACGGGGAAATCGATTTGAAAATCACGGGGAGAGAGAATCCACACTCTCGACACTCTGCCAATCGGGACACGACGACTCCCCTTGCCAGCCATAGGGATGAAACCCGCAAACGAGGACTGTGCGAGTGTCGCGGTTTTGGCCATAGGCAATCCCGTGATAATGTGTGCAGCCTTTACATGCCGCAGGACGAGCTTCCTTAGCCTCGTAAAAACCAAGTTGCGATCGCAAAATCTGGATTTTGCTCTGATACCGATGCCAGCGATCGTACTCAACTTTGCGAGCGCGATAGTTAGCGGTTCGAAAATGATCAGCTGAAGGGCTCATATGAATAGAACCTATGAATAGAACCAATAAGTAAAACCAGTGATTAAAACCAGCGATTAGAACCAGTGCATAAAACAAACCAGAAGAGTTTTTGAGATGTAGGGATATTTGAACGTGCAAGCAAATATCCTTCTGGTTTACCCCTACCCCACACCAGCCACATTTCTAGACTACCCCTGTGATTCTTGAGATGTGGGTTGCGTTGAGAAAATTAAGAAAACACAAATTATTGACCTCGTGGGGAAAATATAAACCAGCCCTAGACTTTCGCAGTACTCTTTAATAGAAGTACTCTTTTTAATAAAGGTGCTAAACGTCAACTGGGAGAATAAAGAGCATGGTTTCTCAAATCGCTGACATTAACTCCCCCACTCCACCCCCCAGTTGGGATGATTTTCCGGCGTTGGATGATGAGATTAACGGGTTACCTAACATTTGCGGTTGGGAGCACCAGCTTCGGGCGATCGCCCACTCCCAATCGCCTGTGTTCTATCCTCAGAGCAGCCTTCAGTTTAATCAAGTGTCAGCCGCGTTTGCGATCGCCCTCCACATGCACCAGCCCACCATTCCCGCTGGAGCCTCAGGTGAGCTGATTTGCAACCTGCAATACATGTTCGAGCATCCCTACGAAGGAGACAACCACAACGCAGGTCCGTTTGCCTACTGCTATGGCCGCATGGCCGATTTCATTCCCGATCTAATCGAACAAGGGTGTAATCCGCGCATCATGCTGGACTACTCAGGCAATCTATTGTGGGGACTCCAGCAAATGGGTCGGGCCGACATTCTCGACAATCTCAAACGCATTACCTGCGACCCGCCTTACCGAAATCATGTCGAATGGTTGGGCACCATGTGGAGTCATGCCGTCGTTCCCTCAACGCCCATTGATGATATTCCGCTCCATATTCGAGCCTGGCAGCACCACTTTGCCAGCATCTTCGGCTGGGAAGCGTTGAGCCGAGTACGGGGCTTCTCACCACCTGAAATGCACCTGCCGAATGATCCAGACACCTGCTACGCCTTCATCAAAGCCCTTAAAGAATGTGGGTATCAATGGGTGCTGTTGCAGGAGCACACCGTTCAACGACCAGACGGTTCTGCACTCCATGATCCCTATATCCCGCATTCTCTGGTGACCCATAACTCACAGGGAGAACGCATTAGCATTCCGGCTCTGATTAAAACGCAAGGGTCGGATACCAAGCTGGTTGGGCAGATGCAGCCCTACTATGAGGCCAAAACCTATCAGCATCGAACCCTCAATGGTGTGTCCATTCCCCCGCTCGTCACCCAAATTAGCGATGGTGAAAATGGCGGCGTCATGATGAACGAATTTCCGTCTGCCTACCGGAACGCCTGGTATGAAATGAGAGACCATTACGGAGGCAATCATGGCGTTGTCGGCATGAATGGGACGGAGTACCTGGAATTTCTTGCAGATCTTGGATTGTCAGAAACAGATTTTCCCACCTGCCAACCGATTCAACAGCACCGAATTTGGCAACGCATCTCTCCCGAAGAAGTGACGCCCGATCGATTACGGGAGACCATTCAAGCCCTGAGGAATGAAGACTCTGGGTTTAATCTGGATGGCAGTTCGTGGACGAGCAACATTAGTTGGGTTGACGGTTATCAAAATGTGACGACTCCGTTGGGGCAACTGAGCCAAGCCTTCCACACGACCATTGATCCCCTCCAGGAAAATGACCATTTGTCATCGGGTGATTCTCCGCTGACGCAGCAACATCGCTATCGGAATGCACTGCTGCATAACTTGCTGTTGCAAACCAGTTGCTTTCGGTATTGGGGCCAGGGCACATGGACGGACTATGCCCGTGAGATTTATCGAAGAGGGCATGATATCTTAACTCATGATTTCTAAACAGAATCTCTCTCGATAGATGCACGGAGGTATGCAAGATGGTAGATGAACAGCAGATATCTGAGAATCAGCCTGACAATCGGGAGTCAGAAGTGGAGGCTGCTTCACTGAAGGAAAAACCTGACGCCTCCCCTGAGCAAGCAGCCGTAGAACCCGAGCCGAGTTTTGGCTGGACATCCTATGCAGAGCGCATCAATGGACGATTTGCCATGATTGGCTTTGTGGCATTAATCATTTTGGAGTTGGTTACGCACCAGAGTTTCTTTGAATGGTTGTTCAACTGACCAATGGCTGTTTAACTGATTGATTCTCTTAGAAATCGGGGCGTGAGGTGGCAGCTTAAATATTTGCCGTCACTTTTATCGTCATTTCTCAGTCGAAGACTTAGTATTCTTATCTCTAGATGTGTTGCCGATGTTCTTGACATCTATGACTCTGCTGAGAATTCCGTACCAGAATGAAGACCCCATTGAGATGGCAATTCCAGTAATTAGCCAGCCAATTATTCGTCTCAAAATAGGAAATGTCCAGCCTTCTGCTTGAGCATTTTGGCCTTCGATAACCACTGGAGTCCAACCAATCGGGAGTGGTAGCCTATCTAAGCTTCTGTTGACTGCATCTTGGATGGCTTCGATGCTCTCGGGTTGTAGGGTTCCATCCTCGGAGCGAGGGATTGAACCGAGCGGTTGTTCTGCAATTTGATTGGCGGCTTGGGTGATGGTTGTCCGCAACAGCGTGTCTCTGGAGAGACGGTCAACGATGTAGGTTGTGTCAGCATTGGCGGCAACCGCAACCAAAAATCCAATAATGACGGCAATTCCCTTTGCATTTCGTTTGTAAACTCCGGCGGATCGATCCATGGCTCGGTCGAACCAGTCACTGACCTCGTCTTCTAGCCGATCAACGCTATCCGCCAGGGTCTGAGCTTTCTCTTGAGCTTTGTTTGCCAGGAGTTTGAGGTTATCTCGTAGCTGTTTAGGGAGTCTCCTATCGCTGGTTTCAAATTTTGTCAGCACCCCCTCGATGATTTCTGAAATGGTAGGTTCTGATTTGAGAATGGCGATCGCCTGTTTGATAAACGGTAACCGGGCTTTCAGAATGTTCTCGTAGGTTGGATTGCCTCCGAGAACGCTGTCGATGCTTAGGACAAACTGCTCCAGATCTTCAGCGGCCATTTTGAGAGCAGCAGAAAATGGCACCCGACGATACTCCAGGTCGTAACGATAGGCTTTTAAACGTTCGGCTAGCTCAATCGATTCATCGTGCAGCTTATCAAGCAACGATTGATCGCCCGACTCATTGCGGAGTTCATCCAGCAGTTTGGCAACAAGCTTTAGCTTTTCATCAATGAATGAATTGAAGGTTTCTACGCTGCGCTCCATGACGGCTTCTTTCACCCCAAGATCATCCAGCATGGCGGAGGAAAAAGCATGGGAGGGGATGTAGGAAGGGCCACTCGTACGTGCATCGCCAAAAATATTTCGAGTGCGGGTGATAAACCGATAGGTTCGCCCAATCCGATGGCTAATAAGCCGGAAGAAGTGGGCAAATGGCCCTTTTGCTTCCTGGTTGAGGGCTGCAATCAAGGGGTGATTATACAGTCTGTTGGCTAGCTCGGTGCCGGGGTGTTCTTCTGCTTCTTCCCCAGAAAATAGGATCTCGATTGATTTCTTCAAATGCTCGGCTCGCCACTGAAGCAGGGTTGTGATCAGCTCTTGAAATTCTGACGCTAGCAAGCTGAGTATCAAGTAAAAGAAGATAAGACCAATGGCGAGATCTAAGACGAGCGGTAAGTTCATGGGTCGGAGTGTTTCCTTTGAAAGCCAAATTTATAGCGGTAGCCACTGTGATTAAGACATGTTGTGGG